>JAFOIS010000171.1 GCA_017420605.1 Lachnospiraceae bacterium
CCCAGATCCTGTCGGACGAAATGCTGCCGGAAGCGGATCTTTCGTCAGTCGTGCTCACGATATCGTCAAAGACCGCCGGACGGGCGGAGTATCCGCAGAAAGACCTTCTTTTTGACGGGGGAAGGATCCTTAATGAGACAAGGGAGTTCATCGAATTCCGGAAATATGACCTGATTGCGCTGGGCTGCGCGGGAACGCCGCTTTTCCTTCCGGCGGACAGAAAATTCGAAGAGGACGAGATCCTCACGGTGGACGGCGGCGTCTTCGGGACGATGAATATCACAATAAAAGACCGCCGGGATCCGGCGGTCTGTATCCCCGGCTGGAAGCCGAGGGCATTCTTTATGGAAGAGGGGTACCTTCGGTAAGTCAGTTTTCCGGCTCGATCAGGCCGAAGCTGCCGTCCTTTCTCTTATAGACGACGTTGACTTCGTCGGTCTCCGCGTTGTTGAATACGAAGAACGAATGCCCCAGAAGATCCATCTGGATGCAGGCGTCCTCCGCGTACATCGGCTTGATGTCAAAGCGCTTCGTGCGCACGATCCGGATCGTGCCTTCTTCGTCGCTTTCCTCCTCGAGGAAGGCCCGCCCGAGGTCGCCGGCGCTCTGATTGCGGCTGACGATCTTGCTCTTGTACTTGCGGATCTGCCTCTCCAGTACTTCTTCTGCGAGGTCGATGGATACATACATGTCGCTGCTGATCTGTTCGGAGCGGATGATACTGCCCTTGACGGGGATCGTCACCTCCACTTTCTGCCGCCCCTTTTCGAGACTGAGTGTGACAATGACTCTTGTGTCCGGAGAGAAGTACTTATCCAGCTTGCCGAGCTTGTCTGTGACCGCGTCCCGCAGACTGTCGCTTACCTCCAGATTTTTGCCTGTGATCTTGAACTTCATGAATTGTCACATCCTTTCTGGAATATTGTGTAATCAATTGTAACATGAACGGGGTCATTTTGCAATAATAGACGCCGCAAACGGCCTTGATTTTTCTTGCTTTTATACATGCTTTCTTCTAAAATGATATGCGGGAAAAGGGCGGGAGCCCATTTCCTATTGTGTTTGGAATCACGGGAGGCTGACCATGAAAACACTTGGTTATTACAACGGAAAATACGGCGAACTCGATGAAATGATGATCCCGATGAACGACCGTGTCTGCTGGTTCGGAGACGGCGTCTATGACGCGGGTCCTGCCAGGAATTACAAATACTTTGCGCTCGACGAGCACATCGACCGGTTCTTCAACAGCGCGTCCCTTCTGAAGATCGTGATGCCGGTCACGAAGGACGAACTGAAGGATATCCTCTATGAGATGGTCAAAAAGATGGATACGGGCGATCTGTTTACCTACTATCAGGTCACACGCGGCACCGGGATCCGGAACCACGCCTTTACGGACGGCCCCGGAAATCTCTGGATCATGCTGAAGCCGGGCGGAATCCTGGACGGCACAAAGCCCATTTCCCTCATTTCCACGGAGGACACCCGTTTCTTCCACTGCAATATCAAGACCCTGAATCTGATCCCCTCGGTCATGGCCGCGCAGAAAGCAGCGGAAGCCGGCGTCGACGAGACGGTCCTGTTCCGTCCGGGTGAAGGCGGCGGACGCGTCACGGAGTGCGCGCACAGCAACGTGCATATGCTCCGCAACGGCGTACTGCACACCGCGCCGACGGACAATCTCATCCTGCCGGGCATCGGACGTGCGCACATGATCAAAAACGCGAAGAAGGTCGGCATCCCGGTCGTGGAGGCGCCGTATACCATGAACGAGCTGCGGAACGCGGACGAAGTCCTCAATTCCTCTTCGAGCCATCCGTGCCTGCATGCGAACGTCCTCGACGGCGCAGCCTGCGGCATGAAGGATCCGGAGACCTTCGAAAAGCTGCGCAAAGCCTGCTACGAAGAGATCATCGAAGCGACGGACTGATATGAGACTGCGTCCCTGTATCGATATCCACAACGGCCGCGTCAAGCAGATCGTCGGCAGTACGCTGCGCGACGAGGGCGACAGCGCGGACGAAAACTATACGGCGCCGTATGACGCGGCCTATTTTGCGGCGCGTTTCCGTGACGACGGCCTGACGGGCGGTCACGTGATCATGCTGAACGCCAAGGATTCGCCGTATTATCCGGAAACGAAAGCCCAGGCGCTTCTTGCGCTGCGCACCTTCCCGGGAGGACTGATGGCGGGCGGCGGGATCACGCCGGCAAACGCGGCGGAGTTCCTCGACGCCGGCGCAAGCCACGTGATCGTCACGTCCTATATCTTCCAGAACGGGAAATTTTCCTATGACAGGCTCCAGAACATGGTCGCCGCCGTAGGACGGGAGAGGCTGGTCCTTGATTTGAGCTGCAAGAAGGTCAGCGGCGGATACCATATCGTGACCGACCGCTGGCAGAACGTCTCCTCCGCCCAGGTGACGCCGTTCCTTCTCGACATGCTGTCGGGGTGCTGCGCCGAGTTCCTCATCCACGGCGTGGACGCCGAAGGAAAGAGCGCCGGCGTGGATAAGGACCTGGTACAGCTTCTCACCTGTTCGCAGCGCATCCCGATCACCTATGCCGGCGGCATCGGTTCCTTTTCCGACCTGGATAAGTTTTACAGGTATACGGAGGGCAAACTGGACGTCACGATCGGCTCCGCGCTCGACCTTTACGGCGGCCCGCTTCCATACGCGCAGCTTCTGCGCTTTTTTCCCGGCTGAGGGCAGGCCGGAATATTTCCGCAAGGAGTACAGTAATGAGTGTATTTGAAAAGATATTCGGAACGCACAGCGACCACGAGATCCGGCACATTATGCCGCTCGTTCGAAAGATCGAGTCGCTCCGGGAGAGCATGCAGGCTCTGTCCGACGCGGAACTTCGGGCAAAGACGGCGGAATACAAAGAACGTCTTGCCGCAGGGGAGACGCTCGACGATCTTTTGCCGGAGGCATACGCGACCGTCCGGGAGGCCGCGAAGCGGACGCTCGGCATGGAGCACTTCGAGGTACAGCTCATCGGCGGCATCATCCTGCATCAGGGACGTATCGCCGAGATGCGCACCGGTGAAGGCAAAACGCTGGTGGCAACGCTTCCCGCGTATCTTAACGCCCTGGAGGGAAAAGGCGTTCACGTCGTGACCGTCAACGATTACCTTGCTTCCCGCGACGCCGAATGGATGGGACAGGTCCATGAATTCCTCGGCCTTACCGTGGGATGCGTCCTCCAGTCCATGGAACCCGACCAGCGCCGGGAAATGTATAATCGCGATATTACCTATATTACGAACAACGAGCTCGGTTTCGACTATCTCCGCGACAACATGGTGATCTATAAGGAACAGCTCGTGCAGCGCGGTCTCCATTACGCGATCATCGACGAAGTCGACTCGGTCCTCATCGACGAGGCGAGAACGCCGCTCATCATTTCCGGACAGAGCGGGAAATCCACGAAGATCTATGAAGTCTGCGACGTCCTTGCCCGGCAGCTCCGGCGCGGCCAGGCAAGCGGCGAAGTGACCAAGATGAGCGCCATCATGGGCGAGGAGATCACCGAGACCGGCGATTTCATCGTCAACGAAAAGGATAAGCTCGTAACGCTCACCGAACAGGGCGTGCACAAGGTCGAGCAGTTCTTCCATATCGAGAACCTTTCCGACGCGGAGAACCTGGAGATCCAGCACAATATCAACCTTGCGCTCCGGGCGCATAACCTGATGTTCCGTGACCAGGATTACGTCGTACAGAACGACCAGGTGCTGATCGTCGACGATTTCACCGGCCGCATCATGCCGGGCCGCCGCTATTCGGACGGCCTGCACCAGGCGATCGAAGCAAAGGAGCACGTCAACGTCAAGCAGGAGAGCAAGACGCTCGCCACGATCACCTTCCAGAACTTCTTCAACAAGTTCGAGAAGAAGGCCGGCATGACCGGTACGGCGCTGACGGAAGAAGAGGAATTCCGGGATATCTACGGCATGGACGTCATCACGATCCCGACCAACGTCCCGGTCGCGAGAAAGGATCTTGACGACGCGGTCTTCAAGACGAAGAAAGAGAAATACATGGCCGTGGTCGAGGCCGTCAGGGAGGCGCACGCGAAGCAGCAGCCGGTCCTCGTCGGCACGATCACGATCGAAGTTTCCGAGCTTGTCAGCCGCCTGCTCTCGAGAGCGGGGATCCCGCATAACGTCCTCAACGCGAAGTTCCATGAACGCGAGGCCGAGATCGTGGCGCAGGCCGGACAGGCCGGCGCGGTCACGATCGCGACGAACATGGCCGGCCGTGGTACCGATATCAAGCTTGACGACGTTGCCCGCGCCGCCGGCGGCCTGAAGATCGTCGGCACAGAGCGGCACGAGGCAAGGCGTATCGACAACCAGCTGCGCGGCCGTTCCGGACGTCAGGGCGACCCCGGGGAATCCAAATTCTATATTTCGTTGGAAGACGACCTCATGCGGCTGTTCGGCTCGGAGCGCCTTATCAGCATGTTTGAGACGCTGAAGGTGCCGGAGGGCGAGCAGATCGAGCACAAGATGCTTTCCTCGGTGATCGAGAGGGCACAGAAGAAGATCGAGAGCAACAACTTCGGCATCCGCAAGAACCTCCTCGAATACGACCGCGTCAACAACGAACAGCGCGAGATCATTTACGAAGAGAGACGGCGCGTCCTGGACGGCGAGAACCTCAGGGATCAGATGTTCCGCATGATGGCCGAGGTCGTGGACCGCAAGGTCGATATGTGCCTCAACGATGATACGGACGCCTCGGAATGGGATCTTGACGAACTGAACCAGTCGCTTCTGCCGATCATTCCGCTTGCGCCGGTCACGGCCGAACGGATCGAAGGGCTCCGGCAGAAGGAGGTCAAGCAGCTTCTCAAGGAAGAAGCCGCAAAGCTTTACGAAGCCAAGGAGGCGGAGTTCGGGGACGACGACAAGATGCGCGAGCTTGAGCGCGTCGTACTGCTCCGTGTCGTGGACCAGCGCTGGATGAACCATATCGACGATATGGAACAGCTCCGGCAGGGCATCGGCCTCATGGCCTATGCACAGCACGACCCGAAGGTGGAATACCGGATCGTCGGCTTCCAGATGTTCGAGGAAATGTCCCAGATGATCCAGGAGGAGACACTCCGGCTCATCTATCACGTCCGTGTGGAGCAGAAGGTGGAACGGCAGGAGGTCGCGAAGCCGATGCATACCAACAAGGACGACAGCGTTGCCCAGAAACCGGTCGTCCGGAAGGACAGGAAGGTCTATCCGAACGATCCGTGTCCGTGCGGGAGCGGAAAGAAGTACAAGAACTGCTGCGGCAGAAAAGGATAAAGCGGGGAGAAGGGCGGAAGTGGGGGCTTCCGCCGGATAAGGGGAGAAAATGAGGGTACTGATCGTTTATGCAGGCCGGACGGGGACCTGCGCGAAGGCTGCGCGCCTTCTGCAGGAAGCATTCGGGAGCGGGGCGTCGCTTAGGGATCTCCGGACGGAAAAGGCTTTTCCGGAACGGTATGACGCGGTCGTCGCGGGGAGCGCGGTCCGCAGCGGGCAGATCGAACCGGCCGTACGCAGCTGGCTCATGAAAAATGAAAAAGCGCTCCGGGGAAAGAAATGCGGGATCTTCATCTGCAATGCTTTTATGGAAGAAAGCGCGTCGATCCTGCGGAACAACTTCCCGAAGGCGTTTCTCGAGGAGTGCGTCGCGGTCGAGTCGTTCGGCGGCGAGATCCACATGGAGGAACTCGGTTTCTCCGACCGGATGAAGCTTATGAGCCAGATGAAGAGAAGACGCCGGATCGCCGGGGACAGCTCGCTGATCCCCTGTCTTCTTCCCGACACGATCCGGGATTTTGCCGCGCAGATGCAGGCGGAAGAAGACTGAACACAGAAAGAAAAAAACGGGGGCGCATAGCGTCCCCGTTTTACTGTGCCTTGCGGCGGAATGACATTATTCGTCGAACTTGAAGCCCTTCAGCAGCGAACCCAGGTTCGTGGTCAGCGCTTCGCTCTTCGGAAGCACGATCTTCTCCTCTTCGACCTTCTCCGGAGCCGGCTCGGCAGCGCGCTCCTCGAGCGCCTTCTGCGAAAGCGAGATGCGGCCGTCGCGGATCTGCGTGACCTTGACTTTGATCTTGTCGCCGACCGAAAGGACGTCCTTCGGAAGACGGATGCGGCCCTTGCCGGCGATCTGGGAAACATGCAGCAGGCCGTCGATGCCGTCGGCGATGTTTACGAACGCGCCGAAATCGGTCAGCGTACGGACGGTTCCTTCGGTAACGAGGCCAACCTCAAGGCTCGATACGCGCTGCGCCTTTTCCGCGTCCTTCTTTTCCTTCAGGACGTCGCGGATCGACATGACGAGGCGCTTCTTTTCGGCGTCGACCGTGATGATGATCGCTTCGAACGTCTGGCCCACGAAACCGGAGAGATCCTCGGTATAGGAAAGCGCCGCCTTGGAAGCCGGCACGAAAGCGCGGATCCCTTCATAGTAGCCGACGAGGCCGCCCTTGACGGCTTCGGAGATCTTCAGGGAAACATATTCCCGGCTGTCCATTTTCGCCTGCAGCTCATCCCAGATCAGGATCTCGATGGCTTTCTTGCGGGAGAGCAGGATATTGCCGTGCCCGTCGTCCATGCGTACTACAGCGGCCTTGACTGCTTCGCCGATCGAGACGTTCTCGCGGATCGAGAAAGCCGGATCGCCGGAGTAATCTTCCGCACGGATGATACCTTCCGCGAAATACTGCAGATCGACCGTGACCTCCGAATCGGAAATGCCGACGACCGTGCCCTCTACGATATCACCTTCCTTGATGACACGCATAGAATTGTTGAGTTCCGTAGAAAAATCATCCATTGTTTCGCCCATAGTATCTCCCTCTCCTTATCAATAGTCCGGTTAGCCCGGAATCCATCATAGTTTACCATATTTTTACGAAACGCAATAGGGTAAATATGCTATAATATGAAAAAATTCAGGAAAGGCACCCTGCAATGGCAGAAAAAACAAAGAAGATCACGCCGCTCAGCATCCTGATCCTGCAGGCGGCGGTCGTGATCTATACAACGTCCGGCATTTTCGCGAAGCTGGCGGACCGGTTCGACGTCATGTCCTTCCGGTGGCTTCTCATGCTGTTTCTGGAACTGTGCGCGCTCGGGACCTACGCGATCGTGTGGCAGCAGATCATCAAACGCTTCGATCTGTCGCTCGCCTACGCGAACCGGGCGACGTCGGTCTTCTGGTCCATGATCTGGGCGCATTTCATTTTCAGGGAAGGCGTGACGCTCAAGAACCTCATCGGCGTAGCCGTGATCTTTGCGGGCATCATGGTGGTGAACAGCGATGAATCTTAGTCCGTGGCTTCTTCTTTTCGTGGCGTCCACGACGATCGCTTCCTTCGCCCAGGTCCTGCTGAAGAAAAGCGCGAAGATAAAGTATGCGTCCCGGATCCGCGAGTATCTCAACGTATATGTGATCTGCGGCTACGGCCTTATGTTCCTCGGGATGCTGCTCAACGTTTTCGGCTACCGCCATGTGGAATACCGGAACGGCTCGGTCGTGGAATCGATCGGCTTTATTTACGTCA
>JAFOIS010000172.1 GCA_017420605.1 Lachnospiraceae bacterium
CGCCGCCCGCGATGCCGCCGAGCTTTAAGACGTCCACATAAAACTGGTTGAGGTACGAGCCGCTCATTCCATAGTACGCCATATACAGCAGCATCGGGCTTGCAAAGTACCCCAGCCACTGCTCGGACTTCTGGACGTTTGCGGACTTGATGCGGCTGTCAAGCTTTGGGGACTGGAACAGCTTTGATTTTTCAAGAATAGCCATTGGTGATCCTCCCGTTTTGCGAATGCGGTATTGTTCTGTTCATTCCTACATTAATAAAAATGACGGCAGATAACTATAATGATCCTACTTGAAATTTGTAAAATTCTACGATATCTTTGAGAAAACAGGTTGAATCATCTGATTTACGGTATACCGTTATGGGAAACGGCGCTATGGAAAACGAGGAAAAAAGCCGGAAGCTTTTCCGCTTGCCCCTGCTTGAGCTGACGGATTCCGCCGGCTTCGACTTTAACCGCCAGATGCAGCTGATCTCGGAGCGCTATGCGGCGGAGAACCGGCTGCTTGCGGCCGTAAAAAGCGGCGATCCTAAGCAGGTCTTTTCCGCTTACCGAGCCTACGGCGAATTGATGCAGGACCCTCTGCAGGAGAATGCCCGCACCTCGGAAGATCCGTTACGGGATTTTAAAAACAGCGTTCTGATCACCAATACCCTGTTCCGGAAAGCGATCGAAGGCAGCGACGTCCATCCGGTCTATATTCACGAATATTCATCCTACTTCGGCCTCAGGATCGAGGCGGCCGGCAGTATGGAGGAACTGCACCTTCTGATCAGGGATATGGTCTATGTATATTGCGGGCTTGTAAAGGAATGCTCGCTGGCAGGCTATTCCCCCTCTGTGCAGAAAGCGCTCCTGTTCATCGACATGAACCTTGCCGCCCCCATTTCCACAAGGGACATTGCCGGAGAGCTGTTTCTCACCCCGAATTATCTTTCCGGCCGCTTTAAACAGGAGACGGGCGTCAGCATTTCGGAGTATCTCCTGAACCGCCGGGTGCGCCTTGCCTGCCAGCTCCTTGGCACAACGGAACTATCCGTGCAGGTCATTGCGGCCAAGACAGGCATGGGTGACGCAAGCTATTTCTCAAAGCAGTTCAAGAAAGTCATGGGCCGGCCGCCGCTGAAGTACCGCAGGATAATGCGCGAGTCTGCAGAGTAAAGTTTTATTCCTGCGCCGTTCCGGGTTCCTCCGGAGCGGCATTTTCAGCTTCTTCCTTCCGGTAGATGCGCAGCGCGGAAAAGAAAGCGGCAAGCGCAAGAACGGCGACCACGGCCTCGAGTACGTAGATCGGCAGGTCCTTTTCGGACAGGATCACGGTCGCCCCGTCCACGAGCGCGTGCACGAGGATCGCGAACGGGAACAGATACCGCTTATCTTTATTTTTAACGGCGAACCAGACGAAGACCGAAAGGGCAAGGTGCAGGAGGATCGCGAAGATCCGCTCCGCGCCGCCCATAAGGAACTGCCAGGCCGGCGTCGTCTGGAGCGCCGTGATCGCTTCCTCCACCTGTCCGAGAAGTTCCGGCGGAACAGATTCGGTGAGGCGTGAGACAGTTCCCGTATTGATCATGACCGAATACGTGAGATTGTTGATGGACGCGATCCCGAGGACCATGATCGCCTCGATCCCGCCGTGCCCGGCGCCGTACATGAAAGCGTTGACGTTTTCGTCCAGATGGTTTCTCAGGACCGTCTTCATGGCAAGCCACCGGCCGCACTCTTCGAAGACGCCCGCCATGAGGCCGGCATACAGAGCGTAAAGCAGGGTGTTCCCCCGGATCGATGCCCCGGCCGACGAGCCCAGTATCATGCGGTGCACGAGGCCTTCCAGGATGAACGCGAAGAAGATCATGACGGCGCAGCCCACGAAGAACGGCAGGACCTGCGCTTTTTTCTTTACCGCGAGATAGATCAGCAGCCCGAACGGGACCGCGAAGGAGATCACAAGACAAAGACCCATACTGAAAAGAGAAGCTGCCGGGACCATAAAAAAACTCCTTTCCGGTGGAGCGGTATTACTGTTATTATTGTATCGGAATCCATCGGCTTTGGCAAACCGTGCCTCAACTATTTTCCCGGATCTGCGGAAGCGTTTTCCGTACAGGCCGCGGGAAGATCCCGGAGGAGACATGATCACTGACGAATATTATATCCCGGACGACGGGATCCGGCTGCACATAAAGCTCGACCGGCCGGACGGGTTTTTAAAGGGACCGCTCATGATCCTCCTCCACGGCCTTACCGGGCACATGGAGGAGCGGCATATCCTGGCGGTGCGGGACACCTCGCTCGAAGCCGGTTTTGCCGTGCTCCGTGCGGACATGTACGGCCACGGGAAAAGCGGCGGGGCGTTCCGCGACCATACCATTTTCAAGTGGCTCACCAACGTGATGACGGTGACGGATCACGCGAAAACGCTGGATTTTGCAACGGACCTTTATCTTATGGGCCATTCCCAGGGCGGGTATACGGCCATGCTGGCGGCCGGCATGCGGCCGGACGCCTACAGGGCGGTCATTCCCCTTTCGCCGGCGATCGTGATCGAGGACGGCGCAAAGAAGGGAAAGGCGCTGGGCATCGCCTTTGATCCGGCCAGGGTGCCGGATGATTTCCGGCAGGGCGCATGGCCGCTATCCGGCAATTACATCCGCGCGATGCAGATGGTCAGTGCGGACGGGGCCATCGAGAAATATCATAAGCCGGTCTGCATCATTCACGGCGACGCCGACGAAACGGTGCCGGTCCGGTATTCCATAGACGCCGCGGCGCGGTATGAAAACTGCCGGTTATGCGTCATTCCCGGAGACACGCACTGCTACGATCATCATCTGGATAAGGTACAGGAAGCGCTGAAGGCGTTTCTTTCAGAGCAGGCCGGGAAGCACCCGGTTTACGGAGCGCGTTTGTGAAGATCATGGTCAGCGCCTGCCTTGCGGGCGAAAACTGCAAGTATAACGGCGGAAACAACCGGAACGAAAAGGTCCTCCGTCTTATGGCGGAAAATGAGACCGTCTGCGTATGCCCGGAAC
>JAFOIS010000020.1 GCA_017420605.1 Lachnospiraceae bacterium
ACCGAACGCACGCAGCCGACCCGCTCGAACCGGCGGCTCGACATGGTAAAACAGCATATGCCGACGACCCTCTGCCGCGCGTTCCGCCTGATCGGGCGCTGCCAAAACACGGAGATCGAACTTCTTACCGCAACAGACAACCATCTGCGCTGCCGGCACATCACCATAGATGCGGACCTCGACGGCCTCGTCCTCATCCCGCAGTCGACCTGGGGCGATCCGGACGCGCGTCTTATTTCCTTTGATTTCGGCTGAGTATTATACGGAGGTGCAGCATGAGATATCTTGAGGAGCGGCTATACCTGACACCGAACGAGTTTACCGCGGATTCGGACCGCAGATCGATCCAGAATGCCGTCGACGAAGCGGCCTTACAGGAGATCCGCCGCGTGGTGATCCCCGCCGTAAACAGCCGCACCGGCCTTCCGGTCTGGAACCTGGACGCCCCGGTCCGCCTGCCTTCCGGCATGACGGTGATCCTCGACGGCTGCCGTGTGGAATGCAAGGGGACCGCATTTACAAACAGCCTCTCCGATGATCCCGAAAGCAGAAAGATCGGCTGCGAACAGAGCGATCTATTCCTCATCGGCCGGCACGGCGGCACCATCCGTTCAGGCGGAAAGGAACCGCAGATCTTCTTATCCAATGCGGACAAATACCGGATCGACGGTATCCGCTTCGAAGGCGGCGGCGGGATCCGTCTTCATTTCACCCGCCACGGGCGTCTCCTCGGCCTCCGGTTCTCCGGCTCGGAGCGCGGCGTAGTTGTTGCGGAAGGAAACCGCAACCTGATCCTGGAAAATGTTGCCGGCGAGACAAAAGAGGAACTTATTTACCTGTGCGGCGGTCCGGGCCTCCTCTTCGGCCGCGGTCCGGAGATCCGGGATATCATTCTGTGCAGAATGCAGGGCAGGACGCAGGGCGCGCCCGCCGTCAGCCTTCTTGCCGGCGCAGTTCCGCTTTTCAATGTGGTGGTCCGGGATCTGACCGACGAGACCGCCAAGGGCGCCAGCGTCCGGATCGGCGATCCCTCCGACGGGAAGGAGATCCGGGACGTCACCGTACGCGGCGTCCTATCGAACCGCACTTCTGTCATGACCTGCGCCGTCTGCGACGGCATGTACTATACCGCCCTGCATTCCCCGGAGGGCGTCCCGGCGCTTCTTCGTACCGCGGAAAATACCCGTGAGCTCTGGGACGATGACGACACGCCCGTCGAGCCTGTGCAGCTTCCTCCGGAAAGAGAGGACACGCCGTTCCTTACGCCGAACGAGCCCGCGTTCTTCGGCGCCGACGACGCCGAAACGATCCAGAACACCATCAACGCCGCCCATCTTCGCGGCATTGACCACGTCGTCATCCCCCGCTGGAACATCCGCGCCGGTCAGCCCCGCTGGGATATCGGAAGAACGCTGGAACTGCCTTCCTGTATGACGGTCGAGCTCTGGAGCTGCCATCTGCGTCTCGAAGACTTCTGCTACTGCAGCATGTTTACGAACGTCTACGGCAACAGCACCGAACAAAGGACGGCCGCGCAGGAGCAGAAGATGATCACGGTCACCGGATGCGGCGACGCCGTTCTGGACGGCGGACGGCACAACGGCCTGCTGGAAAAAACAAACCTGCGCGACGGGTATCCCTCCATCCGGAACAATACGCTCCTCCGTTTCCATAACGTCAGCGGCCTCGTCATCGAAAACTTCCACCTCTGCCGGCTGCGGTACTACGGCGTCTGCCTTACCTTCTGCGATCACGGCCGGGTATCGAATCTGGATTTTTACGCCCGCGAACTCGTTCCGAACCTGGACGGCGTGGACCTTCGCCCGGGCTGCCATCACTTTACGGTGGAGAATATCACCGGCACGGTCTCCGATGACGTCGTCGCCCTGAACAATCTCGGCGGCAATCTGTCCGGCAACGGCGCCGTGGAAGGCAAAGAGCCCCATTCCCATCATATCCTCATCCGGAATATCATGGCGGACGCCTGCCGCTGGTACAATGTGCGCCTCCTCGTTCATGACGGCATTCAGCTTACCGATATCGTGATCGATACCGTCCTCGATGCGTCGCTTACGGAACTGAAAAAGCAGCCGCTGGCCGTGGTCTGCGTCGGCTGGCCGGAATACTACAGAGATCATCCTTCCAAGCTCGGAGACCTGGACCGTATCACGATCCGGGATCTTTACTCCCGCTGTGAACGCGTCATCGATCTGGGCGGCGCCAGCAGCAACGTCTCCATCCGGAACTGCCATTCCTACGGGGACGGCATGTACTGGATCGTTGACATCCGCATGAGCGCGGAAACGGAGAATCTCTATGGGAAAGGATGGTTCTACCGTCCGGAGCAGAAGAGTCTGTACCTCATCGGCGACCACGGCTCGTTCTCCGACAAAAGCAAGTATAAAGGCACCCTGTTCAGTCTGTTCGATCTTAAGGGCAGCGCCGTTTTCGAGGACATCTTTGCGGACAAATGCAAATTCGCGGCCTGGGTCGTTGGCAAGGCGGACGTGGAGCTGAAGAACTTCCATCTCAATGAGTACGGCGGCGAGATCCCGTATTTCTGCGGTCCGGACTGCCGCCTCGTCGTCAACGGCGAAGTGATCCCCTGCCGCGACAGCATTCCCGCCGATCTTATTTCCAGGATCAGCAAATGGAAATTCCGCTGAGGGACAGAAAAGACCGGCAAACTGCCACGGCGTACCTTTTGGGGTACTTCACCCGGAATCAACTGAAAAACTATGAAAAGACATAAGAAAAAGGGTTTCCGAAATACCGGAAACCCTTGATTCTACTGCGAGCACCTGATGGGAATCGAACCCACCTATCCAGCTTGGGAAGCTGGTGTTCTACCGATGAACTACAGGTGCTTTTTTGTACATGCCGCATTATACCACGGCAAACATGAAAAGGCAACGGAGAAATATGCTTTACCCGGTATACCCGTCAAACAGTGACCACTGCCCGGCTTTGACCAGTCCCGCGTGATCATATCCCAGTACGATGATCTTATTGTCCTGGGTCACGGCGACATAGCAGCTGTCTACGGCGCCGCAGTCACGGATACCGGTCCATTCTTCGACTTCCGAAGGCACATATTCGTAAAGCACCCGGACGATCCCGTAATCTGTCGTAATGACGATCCTGTTTATGCCGCCGTTCCAGCACCGGATCGTCTCCCCGTATCCTTCAGCGGTCCACTCGTCGGCGATATCCTTAAGGTCCGTGGAATAAATAAACCCGTCCGACGATATGGCGAAGGAAAGGTAGCCGCCGCCGTGCAGCGACCGGACGCCTGTCCATCCGGCAACGCCGGAGCACTGTCCTTTCGAGTCGTCTCCGACGGCGATCACCGTGCCGTCTCCCCGTAAGCCCAGGGTATGATACTGACCGCAGCCGATCAGCCTGATGTCGCTCCAGTCTCCGATGTTGCACTGCCCGTGATAATTGTCGCCGGTCGCGACAAGCGTGCCGTCTTCCCGAAGCCCGATCGTATGTTCGGAACCGCAGGCGATATACTTGATGTTCATCCAGCCTTCCACGTTGCACTGCCCGTCGCTGTTGCCGCCGGTCGCGACGACTGTCCCGTCGGCCCGCAGTCCTACCGTGAAATTCCTTCCGGCGGCAAGGTCAATGATATCCGTCCAGCCTTCCACGTTGCACTGGCCTTCGTCGTTGGCGCCGGCGGCGACGACCGTCCCGTCATAACACAGCCCGACGACGTGTCTTCCGCCCGCAATGATGAACTGGACCGGGGAATGCGCCGAAAGGGCCGCTTTCTTCGCCTCTGACGCGCCCGCGTCATAACGCGCATACGCCTCACCCGGCACAGCCACGCCCGTCCAGTCACAGACGGCGCTGTACTTATTATCCTTCTCGCCGGCATAAAGCACCGTCCCGTCGCTTCGGATCCCTATACCGTAGTAGAAGGAGGTATAGATATCCACCACGTCGGTCCAGCCGTACACGTCGCACTCGCCGTCGTCATTATACCCGCACGCTTCCAGCGTACCGTCCGCATGCAGACCCCAGAGATAAAGGTCTCCCGCTTTGATATGAACGATATCCGTCCATTCAAGCGCCTGGCTCATGGAATTGCTCCGCTCCGAGATCACTACCGTTCCATCCGCGCGAAGTCCCGCCGTGAACTGCCGTCCGGCCGCGACCTCTACGATACCGCTCCAGCCGGAGACGTCGGTGAAATCTCCCGAGTTGCCGGTTCCCGCCGCCACGACCGTGCCGTCCGATCTCAGGCCGACCATGTGTTCATAGCCGACAGAGACCGCAACGATATCCGTCCAGCCGGGCGATACGCATTCCTCTATATCGAAGCCGTACATGCCGCAGATCACGACGGTGCCGTCACTCCTGACGCCAGCCGTCGACGAATACCCGCAGTCAAGATATTTGATGTCCGTCCATCTGTCAACGTTGCACTGTCCCTGGCGGGTGTTTCCGAATGCGACGACCGTGCCGTCCGGCCTCAGGCCCGCGATATGAAAATGACCGCCGTCGATCGCGACCGCATTGACCAGCCCCTGCGCCTTCTCGCTGCCCTCTATGCCGCCGGCCACCTTAATGGATCCGTCTGCGCAAAGGACCGCCGCCGCGTCTCCGCTGACCGCGATGGCGCTCCTCACCTGCATTTCATAGGCGGACGGTGTATGCACACCGATCTCCGGAGCCGAAGGCGCCGGGGTAGACGGAGAAGACGGCGTAAACGGCGTGGAAGAGGACGGCGTTCCGGACGATCCGGAAGGGAATACGTTCCTTACGGCATCTTCCGCCGCTTCGACCGCAACCGAAGCTTCTTCCGTCTTCCCTTTTTTCCCGCCGCCGAACGGCTTAAGAATAATGATCTCCAGAATGAGGATCACAAAGAGCGCTCCGAGCGCCGCGAGCGAAGCGGCGCCGATCACCTTCCAGTCCGGCTGTTTTTTAGGCGTCATGTACGTTTCCTCCTGTCCTCATTAATCCGCGTCCATATCTTCCAGCGCTTCCATGCCCTTCTTCGCGACCGGCTTTGAATCCCCGTGTCTGACGAACAGCATCGTCACGAACGCGCACGCCACGAAGATCGTCGCATACGGGAACAGGACGGTCATGCCGAGCCGGTCCATAAGGAAACCGGAAAAGATCGGCGTCGCGACCTGCGCCGCCATGGAGGCTGTGTAATAAAATCCCGTATAACGGCCGACGTCCGCGCCGGAGCACATTTCCACGACCATCGGGAAGGAGTTGACGTTGATCGTCGCCCACGCGATACCGGCCAGCGCAAACATGCAGTTCATGAGCATCGTCGGAGAATCGGCGCGCATGAACGAGGCAATGCCGAACGCGGCTGCCAGCATCACGACGCCGGCGAGGATCGTCTTCTTGCGCCCGATCTTCGAAGCAATGATGCCGACCGGCAGGTACGAAATGATCGCCGCGGCCTGCGCGATGATGAGCGTCAGGTTATAGTCCTTATGCAGGATCGTGCTCGCGTAGACCGAATACTTGGACGTAACGGCGTTATAGCCTGCGAACCACAGGACGATCGAAAGCAGAATGAAAATGAGCGAGCGCAGCTCTCCTTTTCCGAGCTTGACGCCGGTCTTTCCTTCTTCTTTTTCCTCTTCCTTATCCTCGATGCCGAACCTGCGGCTTTCTTCATGCATTTCCCGGACGAACTGCGGCTCGTGCACCTTCATCATGAAAATGAAGAGCGCGACCAGCATGATACCGGCGATCACGGTAAAGTATTCGGTATACGGCATCAGGGAATTCTTCACGCTGCTCGTGGCGAAGACCATGCCGAGCGCAAGTACGAGAATGCCGCCGGCGGAACCCATGAGATTGATGATCGCGTTGGCCTTCGAGCGGAGCGGCTTCATCGTTACGTCGGGCATGAGCGCGACGGCCGGCGACCGGAAGGTCGCCATGGCGACCAGCGTGACGAGCAGGAGTATGATGAAGAGGATCAGCGACTTCGGCGCGGCGTGGGTCCGCTCCCGCGCGACCGCCGCCCTTGCCGGAACGACGTATTTCGTGTACGCCGGGTTGGTCTTCGTCTTGCCGGCGTCGTCCGTGATCTGGCTTGTGATCGCCGTGAATTCTTCTTTGCTGATCTCTTCGGAGAGCACGAACGCTTCGCCGTCGGGCGTAAGGAGCTGCGCGTCCGCCTCCGTATCGTAGATCACGGAAAGCGCCGCCGGATCGTCGATCGCCGACACGTCGGAGATCATTTCGAGCTGCTTGCCGTCGACGAAGGACAGGGCGATGAACGCCAGCGCCGCCACGATCGTGCCGGTCAGGATGAACGGCGTACGGCGTCCGAGCTTCGTGTTCGTCCGGTCGGAGATCGCGCCGAAGAGCGGCAGCATAAAGAGCGCCAGAATGTTATCCAGCGCCATAATGAGTCCGGACCACGTCTGCGACATGCCGAACTTATTGGTCAGGATCAGCGGGATGGTATTGTCATAGGCCTGCCAGAACGTGCAGATCAGAAAGAATGCAAAACCTACGAACAGCGTTCGCTTATAATTCAGCTTCACGATTTGACCCCCTCTCGTTTTGCCGGAAACTGTCCCTTTTTTGCGGCCAGATCCGGCCGCGCGCCTATGATATGCCGTTCCGGGAACCCGGCGCGGCTGACAGAAAAATTATAACATATGCCGCTTCTGCACAACACCGCTTTCTTGGGAAAATGCGCGGATACGGCGCATCGCGCCGCCGGCAGTGCGCTCAGAGCGGAAGATCCCCGATCCTTGCGTACCACAGAAGATCTTTTGCCTGCGGATTCTTATCGATGTAGAGATCCCCGCTGCTCCAGATCATATAAAGCGTATCTTTATAGTCGAAGATGTCGTAATAGACGATCCCGTACGCATCCTGAATGAAGAAGATCTCCCCGAAGGCGGAAAGATCCGGCCTGTCCGCGCAAAGCAGCCGCAGATTATTTCTTCCGTCCCGCGCGCGGTTCGGCAGGATGCCGGTCACGGAAATGCCCATGAGGAGCTTTCCTTTGTACGGAAGGAGCTGCGGCCGCGTCGTATTGAATTCGATGCGTCCCGCCGCCTTCCAGGTAAGTCCGAGGTCGCCGGACGTATAGAAATTGTCGCCGGCGGCGCCGCGGACGAGCGCAGCCATTTCATTTCCCAGGATCGCGGACTGCGTCTCATACTGTCCCAGCGCCGGGATCGCGCCGCGGACCTCGAGGACGTCCGAACCGCCGGCGATCCTAACGCACACCGGTTCCGCCGATCCGGCCGTCATCATGGAATACCGGTATCCGTCGGTATGCAGCCGGAACTTATCCGTAAGGATGACGTGCTCCCATCTTTCCCTGTACAGGTCGAAATCCGAAAAGCCCATATCCCGGAGGACCGCTTCATAGATCTTTCCGGTGAGCGGCACGTCTTCGCCGCGGAAACGGATCCGGAGCGGCCGAATCGGGGAAAAAGCCTGTTTTCGGATGTCATAGTCCGTATAGAAGTACTCCTCTCCGTAACTCAGGAAGAGGACGCGCACATATCCGCGGAAGAGCGTGCCGGTCTGTCCGAAATGCGTCACGACCGTGTCCGCTTCTTCGCCCGTCTGATAATAATAGCAGTTGCAGTCGAGGAACTCCCCGTACTGTTTTCCGTCCCGGATCATGCCGTTCTCCGCGACGATCATGGTCTCAAACCGCTCCGGCTGGCAGACCGGGATCTTTGCGAGCGCGACGATGTCACGGGACTCCCCGTAGTTTTTCCGGGAAGCAAGATATGCGCTGTACACCATCCCGTGATCCGGATCGATACAGCTCTCCGGCGCCGAGGACGCCGTAAACTGCGTCGTATCGCTCACACAGGTGCGGCATGTAAGGATCCGCTCCGTCCATTCTGCATTTGAATAAGCACTGCGCACGCTGACTCCTTTCCGCACTCCGGCCGGTTTTGCAATGTGCTCTCAGAAAGACCGGATCACATCCCCGTCGAGCCTTCGGATGATCTCCTCCGCAAGATGGACGCCGTTCCGGAAATCCTCATACGAAGCGATCCCGTAATGTGTATGGCTGTACCGGACCGGGATCCCGATCACGATGCAGGGTACGCCTTCTCCCGAAAGATGGATCACCGCTCCGTTCGTGGCGCCGCCCGTGCGGACCGCTTCCTGCACGGGAATGCCGCATTCTTCCGCTGTATCGAGCGCGAAACGCTGGAAACGCGGATGGGTGATCATCATCCGGTCGATATGCCGCAGCATCGGTCCCTTATGCAGCGCGGTCTGGGTAAGATACGGCTCGGTGAACGTATCGTCGGCCGGCGTCCCTTCAAAAACGATCGCGATGTCCGGCTTTACCCGGCGGGCAGTGACCTGCGCCCCGCGCATGTGCATCTCTTCCTGGGCTGCCAGCGCGCCGACCAGATCCACCGGAAGCTTTTCCGATGCCAGATCATTCATGACCGCAAGGACGGCGGCACAGCCGAGACGGTCGTCAAAAGCCTTGCCGATCATATTGTCGTGCTTTTTATCATAGAAAAACGGTACGTCCGGCACGGCAGGGGCGGCGATCCGGATCCCGAAGGCGTCCCTTGCTTCCGCCGCGGAACACGCGCCGACGTCGATCGCCATATCGGCGATCTCCGGTGTCCTGCCCTTTTCACCCTCGCTCATGAAATGCGGCGGTTTCGTTGAAATGATCCCGACGACCTCTTCGCCGCCTTTCGCACGGACCCTGACGCGGTGCGCCGGGATATTGCTGTTTACCCAGATCCCCAGCGGGATGAACCGGAGGGTTCCGTTCGGCTTCACCGCCTGTACCATGAAACCGACCTCATCCAGATGCGCGTCCAGCATCACCTTCGGCCGTCCGGCCGTATTGCCTCCGTGATACAGGTAAAGATTCCGAAGCGTATCCTCCTCCGTCATGACGGTCGGCGGTACGTAACGGCGGGCACATTGCACGACGTCGTCTTCAAAGCCGGGCGGTCCGAATGCTTCGGACAGTTCCCTGATCATCTCCAGTGCATCCATAGGCTCCTCCAAAGGCCGGCCGGCTTTCCGATCCGGCGGGCGGGCTGTTCCCGGTTTTCAGCTTTTGACAGCGTCTCCGCCGTCTGCTTCATTGTATCATAAAAACGCCCGGCCCGTACCGGATTCTTCCGCACCGCGCTGATTCTTCCGCACCCGCTGATTCTTCCTCTCCGCACGGGAATCTGTGCTATAATAGATCAAGAATCATAAGGACGTGCATCGCGCCGGCCTTTGCCGGTCATTTTCCGGAGGAAACCCGCCATGAAGAAATCCATCCCCCTTATTCTCGCGTCTGCCCCCTTTGCCGCCGGTGCCGCTGCCGCGGCCGGCCTCGTGTACCTGATCGCGCCGGGGAGCCGCAACAAATCGATGGCCGCGCAGTTCGCCGGCCGCAACATCGCGCATAGGGGATTATTTGCCAAAGACCAGTCCATACCGGAGAATTCCCTGCCCGCGTTCCGCGCCGCCGTAGAGGCCGGATACGGGATCGAACTCGACGTGCAGCTCTCCGAAGACGGAAAAGTCGTCGTCTTCCACGACGACGACCTGAAGAGAGTCTGCGGTGTCGATCAAAGAGTGGACGCCCTGCCCTATGAGGAGCTGAAGAAACTGTCCCTGTGCGGGACGGCGGAATATATCCCGCTGTTTTCGGAGGTCCTTGCCACCGTCGGGGGTAAGGTCCCGCTCATCGTGGAGCTGAAATCCGGTCATCGCAACACCGAGCTGTGCGAAAAGACCTGGGGCATGCTGACGCGCTATCAGGGACCGTTCTGCATCGAGAGCTTCGATCCGCGGATCGTCCGCTGGTTCTACCTGCAGGCGCCCTATATTCTGCGCGGCCAGCTGGCCACGACGTCCGACGACTA
>JAFOIS010000173.1 GCA_017420605.1 Lachnospiraceae bacterium
CTCGATGAATCGAACGGGTGGACGAAGACGTGGACCCGCCTTGATAAGAAGAAAGCCGGAAAGGATATCGTCTATACCGTAAGCGAACAGACGGTCCGCGGCTATGAGAAGCCGCAGATCGCAGGCGACGCCGAAAACGGATATACGATAACTAATACGCACGCGCCGGAGGAGACGCAGATCACGGTAACGAAGGCGTGGGACGATGCGGACGACCAGGACGGCATCCGTCCGGATTCCGTGACGGTGAAGCTCCTTGCGGACGGCAAGGAGATCGATTCCGCGACGCTCGACGAATCGAACGAATGGACGAAGACGTGGACCGGCCTTGATAAGAAGAAAGCCGGAAAGGACATCGCCTATACCGTAAGCGAAGAGCAGGTACCGGGTTATAACGTTCCGGTGATCACGGGCGATGCCGCGGAAGGATATACGGTCACGAATCCGCACACACCGGAGGAAACAGAGATCCCGGTGAAGAAGGTGTGGGACGATGCGGACGACCGGGACGGGAAACGCCCTGTATCGGTCACGTTCCGGCTCTTCGCGGATGGAAAAGAAAAAGCGCACAAGACGGTGACGGCCGACGATGGCTGGGGGTGGACGTTTAAGAACCTGCCGGTCTGCGAGGCCGGAAAGAAGATCGTCTATACCGTAACGGAAGACGCGGTGAGCGATTACAGCACGAAGATCGACGGGAGTGCGGAAGAAGGGTTCACCGTGAAGAACAGTTATACGCCCGGCAAAACGTCGGTGACGGTAACGAAGGTCTGGGACGATATGGGCGACCGCGACGGGAAACGTCCGGAGGAGATCACCGTCCTGCTCCTGGCCGACGGGAAACCCTTCGGGGAAGCCGTCACGCTGAACGCGGAAAACGGCTGGCAGTATATCTGGACGGAACTCGATGAATATACGGGCGGGAACAAGATCGTCTATACCATTTCCGAGAGCGCCGTGGACGGTTACGTAACGGTGGTCGAAGGAGATGCCGCAGCCGGTTTCGTTCTGACGAACACCCATGAGCCGGAGACGGTGGAGATCAGCGTCGAGAAGACCTGGTCGGATAACAACAACAGCGCGGGCAAGCGGCCGGCAAGCATTACGGTACGGCTTCGCGCGGACGGAGCGGACGCGGGTTCGGCGACGATCACGGAAAAGGACGGATGGAAGTACACGTTCCACGATCTGCCGAAATACGCGGACGGCAAGCTCATCGTCTACACCGTAACGGAAGACCCGGTAAAAGATTACACAACGGTCATTGACGGATACAGTATCCGGAACACCTATACGCCTCCTTCCAAGGGACCGGATACCGGCGATCCGAACCGTCCGTGGCTGTATCTCCTTCTGCTGGCACTGTCCGGGACAGGCATATTTGTACTGTTCGGTCTCCGGAAGAAAAAGAAGGCATAACGGACCGGATCCAGGACAGATCCGAATTTAGCAGGAAACAGAAAGACGCAGAGAAATCGGAGAGGATCATTCGGATATGAATACCAATAAACGGAACGGCCGTAAAACACGGACTGCATTTTTCGGGAGGACCCCGCGTGCGCTCGCGATACTGCTCGCGGTGCTGCTGCTCCTTACAGAGCCGTTTTCTGTCATGACGCTGAGCGCCGATACCGGCGATGCGGCAGCGGAAACGGCGGCGTCCGCCGAAGGATACGCCAAGGAGGGCCCGGAAGAGGAAGCTGCATCCGCCGGAGATGCAAAGGAAGACGGATCCGCCGCGGATACGGAGACGGAACCGGCGCAGCCGGAAGAAGGCGCTGCCGGAACGGACGGCTTTTCTCCGGAAGATCCGGCGCCTGATACGCCGGCCGAAGAGACGCCGGCCGAAGAGACGCAGGAAGGCGGAACGGACGAAGAGAACGCAGCGGAAGACGGGACGCCGGATCCGTATGCGGGACTTCTTACCCTTCCGGAACTTATGGCCGTGAGCAATACGTCCGCGAAGGCGACGGTGCAGGCGTTTACGCCCGGAACCGGAGAAGCGCCGGCGCGCGGTTATTCCGCGGACGCGTATTACGTCGGTCAGAATGATCCGAAATTCGTCCGCATGACGGCGGACGGCTTACTGAAATACCAGCTGGAATTCCGCAGCTATACGGAGTGGGAACCCTTCGCGGTAACGGTACGCGTGCCGCTCTCCCTGATCCGGACCGGAGAGGGCGAGGCGGCGCAGAATGTTCTGCCGGAACAGATCGGCGTGCCGAAGGGCGCGTATCTCCGCGACCGGAACGAATATGTTTATACGGAAGCGGCTGACACCCTGTTCAATTATTACATCGACGAGGAAGCCGGCGAACTGGTCTTCTTCAACTATGCCGCAGTCCCGGCTTATACCGTGAACGCATGGCAGGTCCTCTACGACCTTCCGGTGAAGGAAGCGGCGGCGGATTCGCGCTGGAGCTTTATACCGCAGGTTTCGGCCGGCGGGGTCGCCGTAAACTGGGATGAGGAAGAGGACAGCCCGAAAATGCTTGCCGGCGAGGCGGAATACGATCCTGCGGCAGAGGCTGCCGCCGGCGACGGGACCGGGGACGCCGAGGTCGCAGAAGCGCCGGATGACGGAACGCCGGATCCCCGGAAGTCAGAGGAGATGGCGGAACTTTTCGCGCTCCCCGAGGACGTCGTGGGCGCCGTTTCGTTTGCGA
>JAFOIS010000174.1 GCA_017420605.1 Lachnospiraceae bacterium
GGCGATGATCTTTGCGCAATCCGTCGCAATGCCGATCGTAACGATCATACTTGCAGCAGTGACCGGTGCGCTTTCGGCCCTGCATCTCGACCGGCGCTGCCGTAAGAAGCGCAAACGGACGCAGACTGTGAATATGGAAGTAAAGCCTGCGGCTGAAAAAACGCCTGAAACGATAAAGAAGGCCGCAGCAGCCGGAAATACAGTTTCGGAAAAAGCCGCAGAAGCGCCTGTGTCTGACGGCATGAAGAAAACCGTATCCGCTTCCGAGAACAAGGAGATCAAAACGGAAGACGCGCCTCCGAAACCTTCGGCGGCAACTGCCGCTGCAAAGCCGGCTGCACCCGGCAGCACAGCGCCCAAGCAGGCGCCGAAACCTGCAGAAGCGGGCACAGCGGACGCAAAAAAGCCGGCAGCGCCGGGCAGCGCAGCGCCGAAGCCGGCAGCCACGGGTCCGGCAGGGATCACACCGGTGAAGCTGACGGCGCCTCAGCCGGGCGCGCAGAAGAGTGCAGCGGGTACCGCACCGGTTAAACTGACAGCGCCGAAACAGCCCGTGCCGAAGAGCGAAGCGGCAGCGCCGGCGGCACAGAAGACGGAAACGCCGAAAGCAGCCGGACCTAAGACAGCTCCGGTTGAAACGAAGGATACAAAGTAATACTACATATATGCAGCAAAAGAGGTGTGAAACGATGAGTAAAAAAGACATTGATTGGGGCAGCCTGGGGTTTGGATATATCAAGACCGATAAACGGTATGTATCCAACTACAAGGACGGAGCATGGGACGAAGGAATTCTCACGGAAGACGCGACCATTACCATGACCGAATGCGCCGGCGTGCTGCAGTACTCGCAGTCCGTATTCGATGGACTGAAGGCTTACACTACGGAAGACGGCAGGATCGTTACATTCCGTCCGGACCTCAACGCGGAGCGCATGATCGATTCCGCGAAACGGCTCGAGATGCCGCCGTTCCCGAAGGAAAGATTCCTTGACGCGGTCGATCAGGTCGTTGCCGCGAACGCCGATTATGTGCCGCCGTACGGTTCAGGTGCTACGCTCTATCTGCGTCCGTTTATGTTCGGCTCCAACGCTGTCATCGGTGTTAAGCCGGCCAACGAATACCAGTTCCGTCTTTTTGCGACCCCGGTCGGACCGTATTTCAAAGGCGGCGCGAAGCCGATCACGATCCGTGTTTCCGATTTCGACCGTGCGGCACCACGCGGCACAGGCCATATCAAAGCGGGTCTGAATTATGCGATGAGCCTGCATGCGATCGTTTCGGCGCACGCGGAAGGTTATGACGAGAACCTGTATCCGGACTCCGCTACCAGAACGTACGTGGAAGAGACCGGCGGCGCGAATATCATTTTCATTAAGGGAAACACACTCGTTACGCCGAAGTCTTCTTCGATCCTTCCGTCGATTACGAGACGTTCGCTTGAGATCGTTGCTGAAAAGTATCTCGGCATGAAAGTCGAAGAGCGTCCGGTCCCGATCGCGGAGATCGCCGAGTTCGAAGAAATGGGTCTGTGCGGGACCGCCGCCGTTATCTCGCCGGTCGGCAAGGTCGTCGACCATGGCAAAGAGATCTGCCTGCCTGCCGGCATGGAGAAGATGGGTCCGAAGACCCAGGCCCTCTATGATACGCTGACCGGTATCCAGATGGGCCGGATCGAAGCGCCGGAAGGCTGGATCCGCGTGATCAAATAAAGATCAGATAATTGTATAAAAGTCCCGCGCCTCCCGGACGTACATACGAACGAAAGGCGCGGGATTTATCATGCAGTAAAGGATCGGCTGTCAGATCGCTCTTGTGGCGTCCCGCAGGAATTCGAGTTCTTCGCCTTCAAGATACGGCGAGACCTTCTCAAAGACGAGCGCATGGTAATTGTTGAGAAGACGGACGTCTTCGGCGGTAAGATAGGCCGGATCAATGGCATCCAGGTCGATCGGCGCGAAGGTAAGCGCTTCGAAACGGAGGAAATTGCCGAATTCCGTCGTTTCCGCGGGAACGGCGAGGGTAATACTTTCCGTGCGGATACCGTATTCATTTTCACGGTAAAGACCTGGCTCGTCGGAGGTCACCATGCCGGGAAGGATCGGCGGATCCAGGTATTTTGCGGAACGGCTCGTGCCGATCCGCTGCGGGCCTTCGTGGACGTTCAGAATATAGCCGATCCCATGGCCCGTGCCATGGTTATAATCCATGCCGTGGGCATACAGCGGGCCGCGGGCAAGAATATCGAGCTGGCTTCCGCGTATCCCCTCACGGAATACGGCATAAAGGAGCCTGAGGTTCCCGGCGGCGACCAGGGTGAAATCACGCTTCATTTCCTGCGTCAGCGGACCGAGTACGATGGTGCGCGTGACGTCGGTCGTCGCGCCGAGGTACTGGCCGCCGGAGTCTACGAGAAGAAAGCCGGAGGGAGCAAGGACGGCGCAGTCCTCTTCCGAAGGAGCGTAATGCGCCATCGCGGCGTTGGCGTTGTATGCCGGGATCGTCGGGAAGGAAAGATCGAGAAAACCGGGTACGGCGCGCCGGAGATCGTCGAGTACATGCGCGGCGGAGATCTCTGTCATCGGGATCCGTCCGATATTCTTTTTGACGTAGAAGATGAACCTGCAGAGCGCAACGGAATCAAGAAGGTAATATTTCCGGATATTTTCCATTTCCGTTTCATTTTTGCAGGCTTTCATCATCAGGACCGGGTTTTCTTTTTCGATGACGGACGCTTTTTCTTTCAGGAGATGCAGCATGGCGTCGCTCGTGCCTGCCGGGTCGACAAGGACCGGCTGATCGAACGGAAAACCGCTAAGGTAAGACAGTACGCTGTCGTACGGATGCAGACGGATGTCTTCTTTGGCGGCATACTGCCGGAATTCTTCCGTCACTTCCGATTCCTGGATGAAAAGATCGCAGGTTTCTTCGCCGAGGAGCAGATAGGATAGAGCGACGGGGTTGCATTCCACGTCGCCGCCGCGGATATTGAGCAGCCACATGATGTCGTCCAGTGTGGAGACGGCAAGATAGTGCGCGCCGGATTCGGCCATTTTCTTCCGTACTTCCGCGCATTTTTCAGCGAAGCGCGCGCCCGCGATCTCATCGGGAAGGATCATGACCGGATGGGAGGCGAGCGCCGGCCGGTCTGTCCAGATGCCGGAAATAAGGTCGGCGGAGCCGTCGCAGATGGCACCGGCCTTCTGTGCGGCGTCTCTAAAGCGCCTGCCCATGGCAGCGCTCACGCAGCGTCCGTCAAAGGCAAGGCAGGCGCCTTCAAAGAGACACTGTGCAAGATATTGTTCGAGTGTCGGAACGCCGCTCTCGCCTTCCTTCATAAGGAGGATCTCCGAGCCGGACAGTTCCGCAGCAGCAGAGATGAAATAACGGCCGTCCGTCCACAGACGCGCTTCCGATTTGCCGATCAGGAGCAGAACGTTGTCGCTTGTGCAGGCGGAAAGGTATTCGCTGACTTTAAAATAGTCACCGACGTATTCGGAGGCATGGAAGTCCGAAGAGGTGACGAGATAGAAATCGATATGCTTCGCGTTCATTTCGCCGCGGAGCGCGGCAAGTCGCGTAATTGACGGATGTTCGGTATGCAAGTTCGTCCTTTCTTATACTGTGCAGTATAAACAAAACGCCTCCGGCGGAAATGCGGTGCCGGCAGGCCTGGTCGTCGGGCAGCATAACCATTATAGCAAAAAACAGGAAAAAGAATAGCCCCGTGATGCTTGTGAGAATCAGGAAGACTATGTATAATGTTGTGGTAACGCCGGATGCGGAGGACCAAAATGAAAAAAGATTTGCGTGCGATACTGGAGGAAGTAAGCTATCCCGGACGCGGCATCATGCTCGGACGGACGGAAAGCGGCGATAAGGCAGTCATTGTGTATTTCATCATGGGACGCAGCGAGAACTCCCGGAACCGCATCTTCACCGAAACGGAAGACGGTATCCGAACGGAGGCATTCGACCCGTCTAAAATGTCAGACCCGTCGCTGATCATTTACCGGCCTGTACGTAAGATCGGAGATCATACGATCGTGACGAACGGCGACCAGACCGATACGGTCGTGGAAGGATATCTTGCGGGAAAAGGTTTCTCCGAATCGCTGACCACGCGTCAGTTTGAGCCGGACGCGCCGAATTATACGCCGAGAATATCGGGAGACCTTTTTGTGAAGGACGGCGCGATGTCCTATGAACTGTCGATCCTGAAGAGCGCTGACGGCGATCCGTCGTCCTGCGAACGATTTACATATTCCTACGAAACGCCGATCGCGGGGCAGGGGCACTTTATCAGCACCTATGAGGGTGACGGAAACCCGCTTCCGAGTTTTGCGAAGGAGCCGGTCCGCGTCTGCGTACCGGACGACGTCAAAGAATTCGGGGACAGTATCTGGGAAAGCCTGAATAAAGACAATAAGGTTTCGCTGTTCGTCCGCAGCACGGATCTTGCGGACGGCTCGGCGCAAAGCTGGATCTATAACAAAAACGAATGAGACCGCGCCATCGCGCAGGAGGTAAATCTTGAAGGAACTTGAACTGAAATACGGATGCAACCCGAACCAGAAACCATCCAGTATCTTTGTCAATGACGGACGCGATCTGCCGGTCGAAGTGCTTTCGGGAAGACCCGGGTATATCAATTTTATGGATGCCCTGAACGGCTGGCAGCTGGTGCGTGAACTCAAAGAAGCGACGGGACTTCCGTCCGCAACGTCTTTCAAGCACGTTTCGCCCGCCGGCGCGGCCTGCGGCCTGCCGCTGACCGACGTTCTCCGCAAAATCTATTTCGTGCCGGAAGACGAGGAACTGAGCCCGCTTGCCGCCGCTTACGCAAGAGCAAGAGGCGCGGACCGTATGTCGAGCTTCGGCGATTTTATCTCTCTTTCCGACGTGTGCGACGCGGCGACCGCAAGGCTGATCAAGCGGGAAGTCTCCGACGGCGTGATCGCGCCCGGGTATACGGATGAAGCGCTCGAGATCCTGCGTTCGAAGAAGAACGGGAATTACAACGTGATCGCCATGGACCCCGATTATGAACCGGAGCCGATCGAGCACAAAGACGTTTTCGGTATTACGTTCGAACAGGGACATAACGATCTCAAGATCGGAAAAGAGCTTCTTTCCAATATTGTGACCGCACGGAAAGACCTTCCGGAGGAAGCGGCGCGGGATCTGATCATCTCGCTCATAACGCTGAAGTATACGCAGTCCAATTCGGTCTGCTATGCGAAGGACGGACAGGCGATCGGCATCGGGGCCGGACAGCAGTCGCGCGTGCATTGCGTACGCCTTGCAGGCAGCAAAGCCGATAACTGGTATCTCAGACAGTGCCCGAAGGTTCTTTCGCTTCCGTTCCGCAGCGATATAAAACGCGCCGACCGCGACAATGCCATCGACGTGTATATCGGGGAAGAGAGCGACGACGTCCTGCGTGACGGCAGCTGGCAGCTGGTCTTCACGGAACGTCCGGAGCCCTTTACCGCTGCGGAAAAGCGCGCATGGCTCGATACGATGAGCGGTGTGTCGCTCGGATCGGACGCGTTCTTCCCGTTCTCGGACAATATCGAACGCGCCAGAAAGAGCGGCGTGGCCTATGTTGCGGAACCGGGCGGTTCCGTCAGAGACGACGCGGTGATCGCGTGCTGCGACCGCTATGATATGGTCATGGCATTCACCGGCATCAGGCTGTTCCACCATTAAGGAGGACGGCATGATCGTAAGCGTGATCCTGAATCTGATCCTGGGAACGGCGGCCGGTTATCTGACGGGCAGGTTTTTTGACGTGCCGGGGACGCTGCTTCTGCATATCCTTCTGGGATTTTGCGGCGGTGTGATCGGCTGCGCCGCACTGGGCCTTATCGGACTTGGCTGGGCCGGTTATGTGATCAGCGCCGTTTTCTCCATTCTGTCGGCATTTTTACTGGTGCGTTTTTCAGGGAATCTGTCCTGAAAAGCATTGACAGGAAACGCCGCCGGATCGATATTCGGCGGCGTATTTAAGCGCAGTTATACTGCGGGATTTGAAATGAAAAAAGATTCAAACACAAGGTTTCCCGACCGGTCCGGGATGATATGGTATTTTATGAAGGGGAGCGTCCGCTATTTTCTGGCGGCGATCCTCTTTGCGGCACTCGTATCCTTCCTCGACATGGTCAGTCCGAAGATCATCACTTTCACTGTCGACTCCGTGATCGGGGACGATGCGCCGGCGGTTTCGCCGTTCATCCTGTCCTGGATCGAAAGAGCCGGCGGTGTCGGTTACCTGAAAACGCACCTTCTGCTGCTCGCGCTCCTCATCGCGGCGATCGGCGTCGGTGCTGCGCTTTTCAGGTATCTTTTCCGCGTCAACAACGCGAGGGGCGCCGAAACGCTCGTCGAACGCATGCGGAATACGCTGTTCGGCCATATCATGTATCTGCCCTACACATGGCTGGGGGAAAACAGTACCGGCGATATCATCCAGCGCTGTACTTCTGACGTGCAGACGGTCCGCCGGTTCGTTGCCGAGCAGCTCACGTCCCTTGTCCGCACCGTCGTTCTGATCGTCATGGCGCTCGGTTTTATGCTGTCCGTAGACAGAAGGGTCACCCTTGCCTCGGCCGCGTTCATTCCCGTCGTGATGGGTTATTCGCTGTTCTTCCATATGAAGATCGGCGGCGAATTCAAGAAAGCCGACGAAGAAGAGGGGGTACTTTCGACCATCGCGCAGGAGAACCTGACAGGGGTCCGCGTCGTGCGCGCGTTCGGAAGAGAGATCTACGAACGCGACCGGTTCGAAAAGCAGAACGACCGTTATACGGGCGTATGGGTAAGGCTCATCCGTCTGATGTCGATGTTCTGGTCATCCGGCGACGTTGTGACCGGTCTGCAGGTACTTACGGTGATCTCGCTTTCCGCTTCCTATTGCGTACACGGTACGATGACCGCCGGAGAATTCATCGCTATGGTTGCCTATAACCAGATGCTCATCTGGCCGGTCAGACGCCTTGGCAGGGTCATTTCGGAAATGAGTAAGGCCGGCGTGGCGGTAGACCGTCTGCGTTATATCATGAACGCGGAAAAGGAAAAGGATCCGGAAGACGCTGTGGAGCCGCCGCTTGACGGGGACATCGTGTTCGATCACGTCAGTTTCTCCTATGACGGCAAGGAGACCGGTGAAGTTCTTCATGACGTATCCTTTACGATCCCGAGCGGCAGCACCATTGGTATTCTGGGCGGTACCGGTTCCGGAAAATCAACGCTGCTGTATCTTCTGCTCCGGCTTTACGAACTGCCCCCGGAGAACGGACACATCACGATCGGCGGGACCGATATCCGCAGGATCCGTGCCGGGTATCTCAGGGAAAATCTCGGGATCGTTCTGCAGGAGCCGTTCCTGTTTTCAAAGACGCTGTCCGAAAACATCGCGATCGCGTCTCCCGCAGCGCAGGAAGACGCCGTACGGTATGCCGCCAGGATCGCGCAGGTCGACGACGCGATCGAAAGTTTCACAAAGGGATATGATACTTTCGTCGGAGAACGCGGCGTAACGCTGTCCGGCGGTCAGAAACAGCGTACCGCGATCGCGCAGATGCTGATCCGAAAACCGCCGGTCATGATCTTTGACGATTCGCTTTCCGCGGTGGACGCGGATACCGACAGACGCATCCGCACCTCGCTCAGGGAAAGCATTGCTTCGTCGACCGTGATCCTTGTCGCGCACCGGATCACGACGCTGATGAGCGCGGACAAGATCATCGTACTTGACCGCGGAAGGATCGCCGAAGAAGGAACACATAACGAACTGATCGAAAAGGACGGGATCTACCGGACGATATTCGAACTGCAGAAAGCCGGACTTGCAGAGGAGGTGAGCTGAATGGGCGGTGAAAACAACGAAGAAAAAGTCTCCATGCCGTTCTTCGGCCTGCCGCGCATCTATCCCTTTATCCGTAAGTACCGTCTGCGCATCGTCCTCATGGTGATCCTGGGAGCCCTTACGGTATTGGTGGACGCGGCTTATCCGCTGTTCAACCGGTACGCCCTGAACCGGTACGTCGGCGGAAAAACGCTTGATACGCTGCCATATTTCATACTGGTATATATCGCTGTCCTGCTTACCCAGATGGTGCTGAATATCGTCAGTACCACGATGTGCGGCACGCAGGAGATGATCGTGAACCGCGATCTTCGGAACGCGGCGTTCGAACATCTGCAGACGCTGTCGTTTTCGTACTACAACCAGAATTCCGTAGGCTATATCCACTCAAGGGTCATGAGCGACACGGGCCTGATCGGCGAGATCGTTTCCTGGGGAATGATGAGCCTCGTATGGAACAGCGCGTATCTGATCAGTATCCTTGTGATCATGCTGGCCATCGACCTGCGTCTCGCGGGATATATCATCCTGCTTCTGCCGGTCGCGGCCGTGTTCCTTACGTATTTCCAGCGCAGGCTCCTCGTTTACAACCGGAAGATCCGCGAGATCAATTCCCGGATCACCGGCGATTTCAATGAGGGGATCACCGGAGACCGTACGATCAAGGTGCTGAACATTGAAGAAAAGATGCGCCGCGATTTCGAGACTGACACTGTGGACATGAAAAAGACCTCGGTGCGCGCGTCGCATTATTCGGCGCTGCTGATCTCTTCAATGACCATGATGTCTTCCCTCGTGCTTGCGCTTGTCCTCTGGAAAGGCGGGTCGCTTACGGAAGAGAAGCTTATGCAGATCGGCACGCTCTCGGTCTTCCTGACGTATGCGCTGGAAATGCTCGAGCCGATCTCCGAGATCATCGAGACGCTTTCGCATTTTGTATCGATCCAGGTGAACATCGAGCGCCTGACACGTCTTCTTGCGGAAAAACCGGACGTCTTTGATACGCCGGAAGTGGTCGCAAAATACGGCGACAGTTTCCGTCCGAAACGGGAAAACTGGGAAGAACTGCACGGCGACGTGGAATTCCGCGACGTCTCTTTCCGCTATCCGGACGGCGAGGAACTGGTACTTTCGCATTTTAACCTGAAGGTACCGGCAGGGACCAATGTGGCGATCGTAGGAGAGACCGGGGCGGGGAAATCGACGCTCGTCAACCTTGTCTGCCGGTTTTTTGAGCCGACGGAAGGCGCCGTACTCATCGACGGCAGGGACGCGCGGGAGCGGTCGCAGCTCTGGCTGCACAGCAATATCGGTTACGTTCTGCAGACACCGCACCTGTTTTCCGGTACCATCCGTGACAATCTGCGGTACGGAAGACCGGAGGCAACGGACGGCGAGATCATGGATGCGCTGCGGATCGTATCCGCAGACGGGATCGTCGAGCGTATGGACAAAGGTCTTGACAGCGAAGTCGGAGAGGGAGGAGAACTTCTTTCCACCGGGGAAAAGCAGCTGCTTTCCTTTGCAAGGGCGATCCTTGCGGATCCCAGGATCCTCGTACTGGACGAAGCGACTTCTTCGATCGATACCGTAACGGAAAAGGCGATCCAGAACGCGATCGCGACCGTCATTGCAGGCAGGACCTCGTTTGTGATCGCGCACCGGCTGTCGACCATCGTCGGCGCGGACGTGATCCTGGTCGTCCGGGACGGAAAGATCATAGGCTCCGGCACGCATGAAAAACTGATGGCCGAAAAAGGATACTACTACGAACTATATACCAAGCAGTTCGAAGAACTCGCGATCAGAAAGGTGTGGGCCGGGGAGTGAAAAAGAGAAGATTCCTGCTGCCGGATTATGAAGCGGAGAACGTATACAGTCTTCCGTTCGAAAAACTATGGGAGATGGGTATACGGTATCTTTTCTTTGATATCGATTATACGCTCGTTCCGTACAACGCGCCGGCGGACGAAAAAGCGCTCCGCCTGTTTGCAAAGCTTCGGGATATGGGATTCGCTTTTTGCTTCGTATCCAATAACGGAAGGGAACGGGTCGATCTCTTCAATGAAAAGATCGGCGCGGAGAGCGTCGTAAAGGCGAAGAAGCCGCTGACGGGCGGGATGAGGAAAGCACTCGGCCTTGTGCATGCGCGGCCGGAGGAGACCGTGATGATCGGCGATCAGCTCTTTACCGATATCCTTGGCGCGAACATGGCGAAAATACAGACCGTTCTTGTCGGAAGGGTTGACAGGCCGCGAGAACTTCAGTTAATCTTAAAGTGCGTACCGGAGAAGCTTATTCTGTTTTGCTATCACCGGCTGGCGCGTGGGAGGCGCAGGACCTTATGAATCATGTGATCATTGAAGGCTTTATGGGCTCCGGTAAGGGAGCAGTCGGCCGAAAAGTGGCGGAAATGATGAACCTTCCGCTCATCGATACCGATAAGAGGATCGCGGAAAAACTGAAGATGACGCCGCAGGAAGCATATGAACGCTTCGGCGAGGTCTTTTACCGGGCGGAGGAGACCTTCCTTCTGCATGAACTCGAGCATATCCGGGAACGTTCCGTTATGATCATCGGCAGCGGTCTGCCGACGATGCCGCAGAATGATAAATATCTCCGGGAGCTGGGCACCGTATATTATCTGAAGGCGACGATCCCGGAGCTTGTAGAGACGATCGAGAGGACGCAGAAAAAGGACTGGATGGAAGAGAAGGCGGATCTGCGGGAACTTGTCGAGAAGCTGCTTATGGAACGTACCGCGCGGTA
>JAFOIS010000021.1 GCA_017420605.1 Lachnospiraceae bacterium
AGTTCCTTCGGCAGGAACGGATCGAGCGGATCGGCGCGGAATTCCTTGCAACGCGTCAGGAAATACCGGACGTTGTCGATATTTTCGATATGGCCGACCGTACAGGTACTGTAAATGAGCGTACCGCCGTTTTTCACATAGCGGGACGCCGTCACGAGGATATCCCGCTGCAGCTGCGCGAGCTCCTCGATGTTTTCGAGACTCGCCCGGTATTTGATGTCCGGTTTCCTCGCAATGACACCGAGGCCGGAGCAGGGCACGTCGCAGATCACGATGTCGGCTTTTCCTTCCGACGCCTCGTCAAAAACCGTCGCGTCCTTCTGCACGGCGCGCACGTTGATCGTATCGCAGCGCTGGATATTCTCGCGGATCTTCGCGATCTTGTCCTCGGTGAGATCTCTTGCCTCGACCATGCCGTAGCCCCGCATCTTATCCGCGATATGCAGGCTCTTTCCGCCCGGCGCGGCGCATACGTCGATGACGTAATCGCCCGGTGTCGGCGCGGCCGCTTCCGCGACCAGCATCGCCCCGGCGTCCTGCGGATAGATCCACCCGTTCCGGAAGGCGGTGAGCGCCGGAAGGAGCCGTACGTCCGACAGGTCGTACGCGTACGGCAGATACGCGGAGGGGGCCGCGGAAACGCCCTGCTGCGCAAGGCTTTCCAGCGCTTCTTTCCGCTTATCCGGATCTTCCGGAAGGCGCACGGTCAGCGGACGCTTCCGAAGGAGCGCGTCCAGCATCTTCTCCGTCGTTTCGAGACCGAATTCATCGGCCCAGAGTTTTACGATCCAGCGCGGCATGGAATAGCGCACCGACAGATACTCCATCGGGTTCTTTTCCGACGGATACGGCAGATCGGCGATCCCGCGCACCACCGCGCGGAGCACGCCGTTCACGAAACCCTTCAGGGAATAAAATCCCCGAAGCTGCGTCAGCTTGACGGCTTCGTCGCAGGCGGCCGCGTCCGGCACGCTGTCCATATAGCGGATCTCATAAACGGCACTGCGGAGAATGTTCCGGATCACCGGCTTCATTTTCTCGACGGGCACGGTCGAAAACCTTCCGATGATGTAATCGAGCTCGATCAGCCGCCGGATCGTTCCTTCCGCGGCTTCATGGATAAAGGCCCGTTCCTGTTTTGAAAGATCCATATTCTTATCGAGCGCGTCCCGGATCGCGACGTTCGATTTTTCGTCGTCCTTCGTTACGCGCATCAGGATATCCAGAATGATGGACCGTGTCCTGCTCTCTGCCACGTGCATGCCTCCCTCAGTCGTTCAGCTGAAAAAAGTTCCTTCCGCCTTCTGGCCGTTGCGGAAGGCGACCGCCGGAACGGGGTTCTTCCCGGCCAGCTGGAGTTCCCTGATCCGGAGCACGCCTGTTCCGCATACGACCTGCAGTTCCTTCCTGCCCGGCGTAAGGATCCGGCCCGGAGTTCCCTCCTCCGCCGCATCCAGCGCTTCCGCCGAGAGGATCCGGACGCTTTTTCCGTTCCACTCCGCCGAAGCGCACGGCCACGGATTCATGGCGCGTATAAGGTTCTCGATCTCCCGGGCCGGCTTCGTCCAGTCGATCTTCCCCATATCCTTCGTGATCATTTTCGCATACGGCGTCGTGCTCTCTTCCGGCTGCGGAACAGGGCGGATGCTTCCTTCTTCGATCTTCGGAAGCGTTTCGAGAAGAAGCCCTGCGCCTTCCTTCGCCAGGCGTTCCGTAAGAGAGCCCGTATTGTCGGACCGTTCGATGGGCACGGTGCGGACCGACAGGATATCGCCCGTATCGAGTCCCTCGCTCATCTGCATGATCGTGACGCCCGTCGTATCAAGCCCCGCAAGGATCGCCCACTGCACGGGCGCCGCGCCGCGGAAAGCAGGAAGAAGCGAGGCGTGCACGTTGATGCAGCCGTACTTCGGAAACGTAAGAAGCGACTTCGGCACGATCTGGCCGAATGCCGCGACGATCATGGCTTCCGGCTCTTTTTCGCGCACCCACGCCTGCGCCTCTTCCCGCCTGATCTTCTCGCAGCAAAGGACGGGGATCCCGCGCTCTTCGGCCAGTTCCTTCACCGGAGAGGGAGACGGCTTTCCGCTGCGTCCCTTCGGCCTGTCGGGATTCGTGACCACACCGGCGACAGTATGGCCGTCTTCGATCAGGGCTTTGAGGATCTCCGCCGAAAATTCCGGCGTTCCGGCAAATACGATACGCATCTTTACTCTTCTTCCTCCGCTTCCGCTTCCTCTTCCACGTCGCGGACCGGACCTTCCGCAAACTCCGTGTAAAGGTGTCCGTCCAGATGATCGCATTCATGACAGATGCACCGTGCAAGAAGCCCCTCTCCCGTGATCACGAACGGCTTTCCCTCCCGGTCCAGAGCCTCCGCGGTCACCTTCTCCGGGCGTGTGACGCAGGCGACCTTTCCGGGTACGCTCAGGCACCCTTCGTCACCGGTCTGCTCGCCTTCGCGCGCTGTGATGCGGGGGTTGACCATGACGATCGGGCCTTCGCCGACGTCCATGACGACGATCCGCTTCAGCACGCCGACCTGCGGCGCGGCAAGCCCGACGCCGTTTTCCTCGTACATGGTCTCAAGCATATCGTCGATCAGGGTGAGTTCCTTCGGTCCGAGATGCTCCACACTTCTTGCGGTCTTGGTGAGGATCCGGTCTCCCACAGTACGGATGGTTCTCTTTGCCATATGCTCTCCTTATCAGATATTGTAGTCAAATTGTATGCTGATCTCCGAAAAACCGCGGTTGGCAGCCACATAACGGCTGATCTTTTCATTGGCCGCGATCAGGTTTTCTTTTCTTTCGCTGCGCAAATACAGCATTTCCCGGTACTGGTCCCTTACTTTCCGTACCGGCGGATACGCCGGCCCGATGAGGGAAAGGCGGTTTGCGGGATCGATCATTCCGAGGAAGCGCACGAGATGCTCCATGGCCGTATGCAGCATCTCCTCATTTTCTCCGCTTCCGAGGACCGCGCACAGAT
>JAFOIS010000175.1 GCA_017420605.1 Lachnospiraceae bacterium
CTGCCATACCTGAAAACGCCGCGCAAACGCAAGAGCGCGTTCCCAGGAAATACCGACCGTCTTCCCGTTCCAGGAAAGCAGGCAGTACCGGCAGCGGCAGGCGCAGGGCGTGCAGAGATTCTGGATAAAAATCGATTTCGTGATCATAAGCGGGTAAAATATAAGGTTATCGGCGCCGAAGGCTCCGAAGATATGTCTTCTGCTCCGGCGTGATCCGGTAACTTTCCACTGCTTTCTGGATCGTTTTGTTGTGCGTCCACGGATCCAGCCGGTTTTCCTGAAGATATGGCAGGATGCGGTCATACTGCTTCGCGAGCGCCGTCGCGAAATACCACGCGGTCATCATGTTTACATAATATTCGTCCGACCGGATCTGTGACACCATGTCCGGATACTCCGGCTCGAAATCCTCCTCCAGGAAATGCTCCATGAGCATGCCTGTGGCAAACCGGACCGTATAGGTCCTGTTCGAACGGATCCACACCCGGATGTGTTCCAGAAGCTCCGGCCGGTGTTTTCGAAACACCTTCGGCGACATCTGGTCGCAGGTCGCCCAGTTGTCGACATACGGCAGAAAGCGTTCCACTTCGGAAATACATTTCCCGAAATCCCTGATGCCGGAAATAATGAAGGCGTGCAGCTGGTTTTCGTCGAAATACCGGTGCGGAAGATCGTCAAGGAACACGCCGATATCTTCCCGCTTCCCCAGATCTGCCGCCAGTTTCCGAAGCTGCGGCGTCCGGACGCCGATCATCGTCTCCGGACCGATATCCGGGATCAGTTTACTCTGGAAATCCCTGTACTTACTATCCTGCAGCCCAAACAGTTCTTTCCTGATTTCTTCCGTCAGCATAAAGCCGCCCCTCCGGGGCTGTTGAAAACATTCCTTAGCAGCAGTTTACTCATCGACCTTCAGCATGCGGTATCCGATGCCGATATGGGTCTGGATGTACTTCGGGGCATCCGGAGACGGCTCGATCTTCTTCCGGAGGGTCGTCATGAAGACCCGGAGGGACGCGATGTCGCTGTCCCAGTTTCGTCCCCAGATGTTCTGCGTGATATAGGTGTGCGTCAGGACTTTCCCGGTGTTTCTGGCCAGAAGACAGAGCAGTTTATACTCCATGGACGTCAGTTTCAGTTCTTCCCCGGCAAGATACGCGACGCCGGCGGAATAGTCGATCATAAGTTTTCCGTTCGTATAGACGGAACGGTCCGCATTTCTGTCGCTGTTCATGAGCGCAAGACGCCGTATCGTGACGCGCAGACGCGCAAGAAGCTCTTCCACGGAAAACGGTTTGGTCAGATAATCATCCGCGCCCGCGTCGAGCGCTTCGATCTTGTCGGCATCGTCGCTTCTTGCGCTGATCACGATGACCGGCATATTCGACCAGCTCCGGACCTTCCGGATCACGTCGATGCCGTCCATGTCCGGCAGCCCGAGATCAAGGAACAGGACGTCCGGATTATGGGAAGACGCCATCATGACCGCTTCGGCCCCGTTTTTCGCAGTCAGATACTTATAATCATGTGTCTTCAGCGTCGTGACGATCAGATTGCGGACGGGCGCGTCGTCCTCGACTACCAGCACAACGGGGTTATTCATAGACCTCTACCTCTTTCATCGGCAGGTAAACAGTAAAGCAGCAGCCGGACGGCGCATTGTCCGTAAGGGTGATCCTTCCGTGATGGGATTCCACGATGGCCTTGCACAGCGCAAGCCCGAGTCCCAGGCTTCTGCGCCCGTCTGCCACCTTGCTCTGGCCGGTGTAGAACATTTCGAAAACATGCGGCTTCACGTCGTCGGGGATCCCCGGCCCGTTGTCGCGGACCGCGACGACGGCTTCCTTCCCGGCCTGCCTGCTTTCGATGCGGATCTCCGAACCGGGCGGCGTGTTCTTCACGGCATTGTTGATCAGATTGATGAGCACCTGCATGATGAGCCTCGCGTCCATATCGACAAGCAGGATATCGTCCGTTTCCTGCACGATAATGGAATGCTGCGACGCGTTCCGGTCGATGTGCCGGAGCGCCTCCTCAACGACGTCGCTCATGATCTCCGACGAAAGATGCAGTTCCATCTGCCCGTTCTCGATACGGGAAATGGAAAGCAGGTTTTCCACCAGGTCGATCAGCCATTCGGCGTCGTCGTAGATATCGGAAAAGACCTGTCTCCGGGTCTCATCGTCCAGCTGCCCGTAATGCGACAGCAGATTGCTGGCATTTCCGGAGATCGACGTAAGGGGCGTGCGGATATCGTGCGAAATGGACCGGAGCAGGTTCGAGCGCAGCTGCTCGTTGCGCACCATAAGAGCCGCCCTCTCCTTCTCTTCCGCGTTGCGCAGGTTCTCCAGCGCGAGGGCGCATTCTCCGAGGATGGACGTCACGATGCTGTTCTCATAGGGCTCCGGCGGGATCCGGTTCAGACGGATGACGACGACACCGCTGCAGTAGCCGTTGAGCAGGATCGGATGATACTGCGCCTGCGCCGCCTCGTACCGGTCCATGCGGAAGCCGGCCGACCGCTGACTGTCGAAAACCCAGCCGGCGATCTCCCGCTCATTCGGGTCCGCCGCACCGGTAAGATCCGAGGACAGGGCGCGGTATTCCATACCGTCCCCCGGCCTCCCGTTTTCTCCTCTTGGATAGATCACCACGTCGTGCCCGAGGAGCGTGATGATCTGGCGGGCCGTCGTCCGGATCACTTCGGCCGGACTGTCCGCCTTCTGCAGAAGCTGGTTCGTATCCAGAAGGACTTTTGTCCGGAATGCCTCGCGTGCCGACTCTCTGGCGTTTCGCTTCATCCGGTTGGCCAGCGTCCCCGTGATGAGGGAAGACGCCAGCATGATGGCGAACGTCACCGCGTACTCCGTCTCGTAGGTATGAAAACTGTACCGCGGGTCGATAAAGAACCAGTTGAAAAGCAGGACGCTGATAAGCGAGCCTGCCACGCCGTACAGCGGGCTTACCGTGACCGCGGAAATGACGAGAACACAGAGAATGAAAACCGTGATGATATTCGCTTCCGAAAAGCCGAAGCGCGTGAAGACGAGCCCGATCCCCGTAGCCGCCGCAAGGAACAGAAGGGTGTATACGGCATCCTTCAGCGTCGGCCGCATCCGTCCTGCCATGCCGGAACTGTCTTTCTGCTGTTTAAGGTCCACGGCGGAATCCGGGATGATATATACGTCCACGTCGGGCGCGCTGAGGATGATCTGCTCCGTGAGCGGCGGCCCGCTCCAGAAATGACGGCGTTTTATGGCGCTTCTTCCCAGAACGATCTTCGTCGTGCCGGAAATGTGCGCATACTCCGCGATCTGCGCGGGAACGTCGTCGCCGACGATCGTCGTGACCGACGCGCCGTTTCTCTCAGCAAACCGGACGTTGTTCGCAAGCCGCGTCCGGTCTTCTTCGGAAAGCGTATCGAAGCTTGTCGGTTTGACGTAGATCGCCGTCAGGTGCGCATGAAAGGCATCCGCCATCCTGGCTGCCGCCGCGACGACTTTCGGATTGGATGGAGACGGCGAGACACAGACCAGGATGTGTTCGCCTGTTTCGGAACGCCCGCCCATGTCATACCCTCCTTATCTGTGAGACCTTTTATGACATAATACCATAAAAAACTTCGCAAGTGCCGACGATATGTTCCGGCAGCACGCATTTGTCCCGTGCTCCCGGCCGGCAGCGCCTCTCAGCGGCGGATAGCCGTACATATCCTCCCTCGTCTCATCCAGAAAACGGGTCAGCCGGTCGACCGAAAAATAGCCGGAGATGAACACAAAGATCAGGATCAGGCCGATAATAATACATTCCATCAGGATCCCTCCTTCCGCTCCTCTGTATCACATACGGAAGCATTTCCGGATCGCTTTCCGCTCTCCCAGAACGAGCATCGTCATTCCTTCCTTCAGAACGTTCTCCGGTGTTACCGTAAGATCCACGACGCCGTTCTCCTTGACCGCGAGGATGTTGATCTCGTATCTCTTCCGGATGTCGATCTGGCCGACGCGCTTTCCGGCCCACTCCGCGGGAACGGCCACCTCAAAGATCGCATGGACGTCGTCCAGCTTGATATAGTCCAGAACGTGGTCGGACCCGTACCGGATCGCGGCCCATTCCGCGATCTGCTCCTCGGGATTGATGACCTCGTCCGCCCCGTTGCGCAGAAGGAACTTCGCCTGTACGTCCCGGTCCGCCCGGGAAATGACGAGCTTTCCGCCCAGTTCCTTAAGAAGGGACGTCGTTTCCAGGGAGCTCTGTAAATCCCCGCCGATCGTGACGATGCAGACGTCATAGCTTCCGATCCCGAGCGACCTAAGAAACGCCTCGCTCGTGCTGTCGCCGATCTGCGCCCCTGTCACATACGGCAGCACGCTGTTGATGCGCTCTTCGTCCCTGTCCACCGCCATGACCTGGTGTCCCAGCTCATGGAAGTGCTTTGCAAGAAGCGATCCGAAACGGTTTGTGCCGATGAGTAATATCGATTTCATGGTTTACTCCTTATCATCCTACGTTGATCTTGCCGACCGGCAGCCTCGCCGTTTCCGTTTCGCTGCCGACGGCGGCAAAGAGAAGCGTCAGTGCCCCGACTCTTCCGAAAAACATCAGTACCATTAGAACTATGCGGGAAAGGATCCCCAGCGCCGGTGTGATGCCGAGCGTAAGCCCGACGGTCCCGATCGCGGACGCCGTTTCAAAGACGCACGTCTCAAACGGCAGGCCTTCGGCCGCGCTGATGAGGAACGCGCCGGTCATCATGAGAAAGAGATACAGGATCAGCAGCGTCGACGCGCTCTTTACGGTATCCTCGTCGATCCGCCGTCCGAAAAGACGCGGGCTCTTCCTGCGGCGGACGACCGCCGTCACATTCGCAAACAGCACGGCGGCGGTCGTCATCTTCAGGCCGCCGGCGGTCGAGCCGGGGGCGCCGCCGATCAGCATGAGCACGACCGTCATCGCCCGGCCGACGCTGGTGAAGCGCGCCATATCCACCGTATTGAACCCCGCGGTCCTGGGCGTCACCGCGGAAAACAGGGAGACCGCGATCCGCTCCTTCAGTGGAAGGTCCGCAAAATCATGAAAGAAGATCACTGCCGGTATGAGGACCAGGAGTGCTGCAGCAGCGAAAATGACCTTGCTCTGCATCCGGTATCTTTCGAAATGGAACCGGTGCCTCGCCATATCATCCCAGGTCAGGAACCCGATCCCGCCGATCAGGATGAGAAGGCAGACCGGGATCACCACGCCGAAGCTTCCGCCGAAGTATGTAAGGGAAGAGAACGCGCCGGTCCTGCTTCCCATCACGTCAAATCCCGCGTTGCAGAACGCGGAGACCGCGTGGAATACGGCCATCCATATCCCCGCGCTCCCGAAGGCGGAACAGAACGACGGCAGAAGGATAAGCGCGCCGGCAAGCTCCGTGAGGAACGTCACCCGGCAGATAAAGCCCGTCAGCTTCACGATACCGCCCATCTCATGCGCGGAAAGGCTTTCCTGCAGCATGCTGCGGCCGAGCAGCGAGATCCTTCTGCCGGAAGCCGTCACCGCCATGGCGGTAACGGTAACGATCCCGAGGCCTCCGATCTGGATCAGGAGGAGGATCACTGCCTGCCCGAACATCGACCAGTACGTCGCCGTATCCCGGACGACGAGTCCGGTCACGCAGACCGCCGAGACCGCGGTAAACAGGGCGTCCTCCACCGGCGTCCACTGCCCTGCCGCCGACGAGGCGGGCAGGGTAAGGAGCGCCGCTCCCATCAGGATGACCGCAAGGAATCCCGCTATGATGATCTGGAAAGACGACCATTGTTTTCCCAGAAAACGTCCGCTCATGGCAAACCTCCTTCTTCATGATCCTGCTTCATTGTAGAACAGGCCTCACAAAGACGGTGTTAAGGCTGTTTCGGAGGGTATTAAGACGGCATTAAAATACCGGACTGCCAAAGCAGTCCGGTAATGCCGTTATCCGTGTTCCGTTTTCTCTGCGTTCCTTATCTGTCCGTCAGCCTTCCAGGTATCCCGCGGGGCCGTTCCCGCTTCTCATCGGCTGGCCGTTCGCATCGAGAAGGACCGTCAGTCCTCCCGCATAGCCGTCCCATACGAAAAGATACTGGATCCCGGTCTCCTGATCCTCCAGGACTCTGGCCCCGGTAAGGCCGCCCTGCTGATACACTTTTTTGAATCTGTCGATTTCTCTGAACATTGTCGTTCCCTCCGTTCTTCCTGCTGCGGTCTGTCCCGCTTTACCGGTTTCTTCCCTCCGGCGGCCCGATAAAAAAAGGCTTTTATCGGAC
>JAFOIS010000022.1 GCA_017420605.1 Lachnospiraceae bacterium
GGTCTGCGCCGTGATTCTTGCAGGCCTTGACCTCTGGACAAAGTCTTTCGCGGCATCCCGTCTTGCTTCGGGTCCGATCGAGCTTATCCCCGGCGTCTTCGAGCTGCGGTATCTCGAAAACCGCGGCGCGGCGTTTTCGATTCTGCAGAACGGACGGGCATTCTTTATTCCCGTGACGGTGATCGTGCTTATAGCGCTCGTGATCCTTTCGCTGCGCATGCCGGAAGATAAGAAGTACCGGCCGCTGCGCATTCTCATGGTGTTCGTTGCAGCCGGCGCCCTCGGTAACCTCTATGACCGCATCTTCCTGCGCTATGTGCGGGATTTCCTCTATATTTCCCTCATCGATTTCCCGATCTTCAACGTAGCGGACATGTATGTGACGGTCTCGGCCTTCCTTCTTGCGGTCCTTCTTCTGTTCCACTATAAGGACGAAGACTTTTCCTTCCTGCATCCCGTAAAGCAGAACAAAACAAAGGAGGCTCCTTGAACGCGTACACCTTCCGGATAGGCGAGGAGGAAGCGGGAGAGCGGATCGACGCGTATCTTGCGTCCCGTCTCGACGGCAAAAGCCGCAGTTATATCCAGAAGCTCATCACCGACGGCATGGTCATGCGCAACGGTCGGATCTGCAAACCCTCGGTCCGCCTTACGGAAGACGACGTCGTGGAGATCACGCTTCCCGATCCCGTGCCGCTCGAAGCGCAGCCGGAAGAAATGCCGCTTTCGATCATCTATGAAGACGACGATCTTCTTGTCGTCGATAAACCGAAAGGCCTTTCCGTCCATCCGGGCGCGGGGCATCCGGATCATACCCTTGTGAACGGGCTTCTTTATCACTGCGCGGGACGGCTGTCCGGCATCAACGGTGTCGAACGTCCCGGGATCGTCCACCGTATCGATAAAGATACGAGCGGTCTTCTTGTCGTCTGCAAAAACGACGCGGCGCACCGTTCGATCGCATCGCAGCTTGCCGCGCATACCATCCACCGCCGCTATTACGGGATCACCTGCGGCGTCCCGTCACCGGATCACGGCACGGTCGAAAGCATGATAGGCAGAGATCCGAATATGCGCCTCCGGATGGCCGCGGACATATCCGGCGGAAAACGTGCCGTAACGCATTACGAGACCGATGAGATCCTGCCCGGGCATGCGCTATGCCGTTTCCGTCTCGAGACCGGACGTACGCATCAGATCCGTGTCCATATGGCAAAGCTCCATCATCCGCTGCTCGGCGATACGCTGTACGGCGCGCCGAAGGAGCCGTTCCATACGGAAGGGCAGACGCTGCACGCCGGGGAACTCGGCTTTGTCCATCCGTCCACCGGGGAGTATCTGGAATTCTCCGCGCCGCTGCCGGAATACTTTACCCGTATACTGAAGATATTGAGAAATCTCCGCGCTTAGTTTATAATATATTCGGAGTTTTTTCAGAAAGGAGCGCAGATCATGGCAGTAGATACCATCATCACCATAGGAAGACAGGCCGGCTCCGGAGGACGCGAGATCGGACGTATGGTCGCCGACATCCTCGGCATTCCGTTTTATGACAAAGAGCTTCTGGAGCGCGCCGCGGAAGAGAGCGGTTTCTCCAAAGAGTTCTTTATGAAGCACGACGAAAAGCGCACTTCCAGTTTCATCTATTCGCTTGCGATGGACAGTCCGTCCCCCGGTTTTTCAGCCGCCATTCCCGGCATGCCGATCAACCACAAGTTCTTCCTCGCCCAGTTCAACACCATCAAGACGATCGCCAAAGAAGGCGGCTGCGTCATCGTCGGCCGCTGCGCGGACTACGCGCTGGAAGAAAATCCGCACCTGCTCTCGATCTTCATCCACGCCGACTATGAATTCCGCGTCAAGCGCTGCATGCAGGAGCTTTCGATCGACGAATACAAAGCGCGGGAGCTGATCAACAAGACCGACAAGCAGCGCGCTTCCTACTACAATTACTATACCGGACGGAAATGGGGCGTCGCGACGAATTACGAGATCGCGCTCAAGAGTTCCGTCTTCGGTGTGGAAGAAACGGCTCGGTTTATCGCGAGTATGGCCAGGATCAAGGCAGCGGTCGATCACGGAGATCCGGAAAAGACAGAAGACGAGGCATAATACCGTATGGACCCTGAAGAAGGAAGATTTGACAAAAAGGCGGCAAAGATCAGGAATACCGCCTATTTCCGTATTGGCCTGACCGCGTTCCTCGTGATCGCGGCCAGCCTGTTCCTTTATTTCCTTCTCTTTCACACGAGATCATTCAGCAACGGGATCAATGAACTCATCCGTGTCATGAGTCCGCTTCTTTACGGCCTCATGATCGCCTATATCCTGAACCCGCTTATGCAGCTGTTCGAGAACGGGATCCTCCGTCTCACGAGAGTACTCCGCGTCAAAAAGATTAAGCGAAGCGGCTACTATGCGGTAAGGCTGTCTTCAATCATCCTCTCGACTTTCGTTTTTGTCTTTGTCATCTATATGATGTTCCGGCTCCTTCTGCCGCAGCTTGCCGAAAGCATACAGAGCATCATTGACAACTATCCCGTCTACGAACAGAACGTCATGGACTGGGTGGACCGGAATTTCAACGGAACGGATAACGCCTTCACGACCGCGGAATGGGTCATGTCCTATGCCGACCAGTTCTACGAATGGTTCACGAGCCGCCTGCCGGACGTTGAAAATATCGTCAAGACCGCGACGACCAGTATCCTCAGCGTTATCAAATTCCTGAGCAACGTTATTCTCGGCTACATCATTTCCATCTACATCCTTGCTTCCAAAGAGATCCTTGCCGCGCGCTTCAAGAGGGTTCTGTACGGCCTCTGGTCCATCCGCGCCGGCAACGCCGTCCTGCATAACCTGCACTTCGTCGACGAGAAATTCGGCGGGTTCTTCCTCGGAAAAATCATCGATTCGTTTATCATCGGCGTGATCACGTATATCGGCTGCGTCGTCCTGAAAATGCCGTATCCCGCGCTCCTTGCCGTCGTGATCGGCATCACGAACATGATCCCGGTCTTCGGACCGCTCATCGGCGCCGTGCCCTGCGCGCTTCTCGTATTCGTGAACAGTCCGATGCAGGCCCTTTATTTCGCGATCTTCATCTTCGCGCTGCAGCAGTTTGACGGCAACATCCTCGGCCCGTTCATTCTCGGCAACTCGACCGGGATGAGCGGATTCATGGTCGTCGTCTCCATCGTGATCTGCAACGGAATCTTCGGAATCATGGGCGCCTTTATCGGCGTCCCGCTCGTCGCGACGCTGACCGGCTTTGCGCAGGCCGGGCTGCGCAAACGCATGACCAAACGCAAACTGCCGAAAGAACTTGCGTTCTACGACGACCTCGAATCGATCGACGAAGATGATCTTTCCCGGGTCCTGACATCCGAACAGGAAGCGGGCTCCAGCCTTTACGACAGGATCAAAACGCAGGATCATACCCTCGTCGGTCAGGGTATCGCGCGTTTCCGGAAGGAAGCGACGCCTGCGTCACGCGCCAGAGCATCCCGTGGGAACGATATCCCGGAGGATCCGGTCAGCATGACAAAGGAAGAAGCGGAACAGAATCCCAACGTACCGGTCATACGATAAAATGAGCATAACAAGACCCGATTTTAAAAAAATGACGCAAGATGAACAGCACCTGGCTGAAACAGACCGGGTGCTGTTTGGTATACTGGACGACGAAGGCCGTCAGACGGGCGACATTGCGGCCGCCGCAAAAGCAAAAAGCGTTTCGGTCACGATCCCGCGTCTTTCCGAGATCGGCCTTGAAGAACTTTCCAAAGCCAAAGCCGGGATCCGCGTCAGCGCGATCCGTTCCGCCGGTTTCCGCAATATGGGCGATCTCGCCGATCTGCCGGACTGGCAGCTGCGCATGATCGACGGGATCGGAGAGAAGCAGGCGGATCAGATCCGGGCGATCATACAGGAACTCGTCAACCGCCTGGTAAGCGAGACCGGCCTTACGATCGATCCGGAAGACAGATCGCCGGAGAACATGGCGCTGATCACCGCTGTCTGCCGGTACCGGAAATGCGCCCCGCTCCGTAAATCGCTGCGTATCCCCGCGATCACCCTGCACGACCTTCTTGAAGAAGCCAGAATACAGATGACCGTGCGCTCCGCCGGAAAATGGTTCTTCTCCGGCCGCCGGGCCAAAGAGTCGACTTCCGCCGCCTATGATAAGATGGAAGCTTATCTTTCCGGCCAGGCGTACCGGAAAACACTGGATCTTCTATCGGCATACCGTACGGCGATGAATGTGCCGCCCGACGAGGCATACCGGGATTTTTCGGCAAACAGCGCCGACTATTACGCGCTTCTCGAGAATATCGGGATCACGGTCACCGAACGTTCCCTCATTTACAGTTCCGTACCGGCCGCGCTTGCGTCGGAGATCGAAGACGAACGTCTCGATACCACGCTCCTCAACGTCACGCTCCGCGCTTACCAGGCGTTCGGCGCGCGTTATGTCCTGCACCAGAAGAGAGTACTGCTCGGGGATGAGATGGGTCTCGGGAAAACGATCCAGGCGATCGCGGTCATGGCCTCCATCGAGGCGGTCTCGCCCGGACAGCATTTCCTTGTCGTCTGTCCGGCCGGCATTCTCATCAACTGGTGCCGCGAGATCGCGAAACACAGCCTGCTTTCCGCATATCTTCTGCACGGACCGGATACGGAAGACGCGTTCCGCACCTGGCAGGAGAGGGGAGGAGTCGCCGTCACCAACTATGAGACGATGGGCCGCATCATCTCCGGCATCGACAATGTGATGAAACTTGCGCTGCTCGTCATCGATGAGGCGCATTACATCAAGAATCCGGAAGCGCTTCGTTCCAGATATCTCAGGCGTCTCTTTGACGAGGCGGACAGGATCCTGATGATGACCGGGACGCCGCTCGAAAACAGGGTGGAAGAGATGTGTTCGCTGCTGGAGCTTCTCGATCCGCAGCTGGCCGCGGAGGCACGGAAGCATGCCTATATGAGCCGTATCGCTTCCTTCCGCGAGCTTCTGTCTCCCGTCTATCTGCGGCGCCTCCGCGAGGACGTTCTCGGCGAGCTGCCGCCTCTTACCGAAACGGAAGAGTGGTGCGAGATGACTAAGGAGGACCGCCTGTATTATTCCGCAGCCGTCCTCGCAAAGCAGTTCACGACGATGCGCCGCGTTTCCTATCTGCAGACGGACCCGCAAAGCTCATCCAAATGCCAGCGCCTCGTAACGCTCGTCCGGGACGGAGCGGAAGACCGCCGGAAGATCCTCGTCTATTCCTACTTCCGGGACACGCTCGACATGGTGTCCGCCGCTCTTGGGGAACGCGTCATCGGACAGATCACCGGCAGTACGCCGCCGGAAAAACGTCAGGAGATCCTCGATGCCTTCGCCAAGGCGCCGGACGGCGCCGTTCTGGCTCTTCAGGTCGTATCCGGCGGGACAGGCCTCAATATCCAGACCGCATCGATGGTCATCTTCTGTGAACCGCAGATCAAGCCGTCTCTCACGAACCAGGCGATCTCCCGCGTATACCGTATGGGCCAGGTCCGGAACGTGCTCGTGCATCATCTTCTGTGCGCCGATACGATCGATGAGGATATGCTCGTCCTTCTTGCGAACAAGCAGGAGATCTTCGACGATTATGCAGCGGAGTCCGTCATGGCGAATACCGCCGATACGATCCTCGACAGCAGACGTATCGCGGAACTGATGGCAAAAGAGCTCGACAAATATAAAAATGAGCCTGTACCGGAACTGCCCGGTCCGGCACAGGGCTCATAATTTACATAATTTATTTATGTAAAGTTTTTTAGTTTTCCCGCAGTTTCACGACGTTGGCCGCCTTTCGGCGGCTTGCTTCTTCTATGGCGGCATAGTGCTTTTTCGTCGTGTTGACGTCCTTGTGTCCGAGGACGTCCGCGACCAGGTAAATGTCCCCCGTCTCATGATAAAGCGCCGTGCCGTAGGTACTGCGGAGCTTGTGCGGCGTGATCTTCTTGACCGTCGTGATCTTCTGTGCGTACTTTTCGACAAGATTCTCCACGGCGCGCACACCGAGCCGCTTCCGCTGCGCGGAGTAGAAGAGGGCATGTTCCTCGCCGGCGACCGGCGTGATCCCTTTCCGGACCTCCAGATAAGCCCGCAGCGCCTTCTCGACTTCCTCTCCGAAGTACACGATCGCTTCCGCGCCGCCTTTGCGGATCACACGGATCCCGTTGTTGCGGAAATCGATGTCTTCGACGTCCAGCCCGACGCACTCCGACACACGGATCCCGGTACCAAGAAGCAGTGTGATCAGCGCCAGATCCCGTTCCCTCGTCTTTTCATAAAACACCTTTGCCTGCCCGGTCAGCGTATCGCCGCAGTGCTCCACATAATCCAGAAGCGCCGCGACTTCTCCGGCATCGAGCCGGATGATCGCCTTATCGTGTATCTTCGGCATATCCACGAGCACGGTCGGGTTCGTTTTGATCAGTTCATGCTTGTAATAATAGGCATAGAAGGAACGCAGCGCGCTCATTTTCCGCTTGAGGCCGCGTTCCCCGTTCGTAACGTACCCGTGCGCTTCATCGCGGTAGACCCGGAGATACTCCATGTATTCCTCGATATCCTGGGCCGTCACCTGATCGAGGACCGTGATCGGCAGGTCCTTCATTTCCATGTTTTTAAACGAGGGATTCCGGGCCAGCAGGAAGCGGAAGAAGATACGGATATCGTAGGCGTACGACAGGCGCGTCTTCGTCTGTTTAGAGGCGGAGATCCCGCGGAAATACTCGCCCGCAAAGGCCGGCAGCTCCGTAAGCACCTGCCGCATCTTTTCGATATGATCAAGATCTGTTTTGTCGTGATAGGTAACGCGCTTCATCTTTTATCACCTTCCGGACGCCTTGCGGAACGCCTTCATCATCTCCGGATAATAATTGGCGACCGCCTGCCTGTGGAGGACTTCCTCATAAAACTCCACGGAAGACCGGATCTCCGCGATCTCTTTCTTCAGCGTATCGATCCTCGCAACGCGCGCGGCTTCATTTGCATTATACTTTCGTTTTGAATGGATCATGCAGTAAAGCGCAAGGATAAACAGCAGGGCAGTGACGCCGAACGTGATAAGGCTTCCCTGCGTGTTCTGTCCAAAACCGGACATAAGGCCCCCGGAGATCATGAGGTTTTCAAGCAGGGAATCCAGGATGTCCGCGAAAGTCCGGAGATTCAGGTGCACAAGACCGTGATAGCAGAAATCCTGCAGGATCCCCTGCAGGTCCTTTCCGAAGAACTGGAACATCACGGCTGCCGCGGTATTGAGGAAAAGAAGAAAGGTCAGGAGCCAGCCGAGAAGGCGCCGTACCGGGTGCTTTTTCTTCGGCGTAAGAGAGGCGATCTCGGCTTCCTTGTTGGAGACTCTGTTTTCGAGAGGCGTAGGGCGGTTCGGGATCTTACAGGACGTGTCCAGAAGATCGAGATAATAATGGTTCTTCAGCTGGTCGTTGACGTATGCGTCGGACTCCTTTTTATTCGATTCCGAATAAAACGTATCGACCTGAATGACCGACGACGGCCAGCGGATCGATGCATCCTGCGATCCGTTTTTTATGATATAGTCTGCCATTGCCTCATGCAGTTCGGCTATGAATTGTTTTGTCAGCTCTTTAATTTCGCCGATCCGCGCGTAGGAAAAGAGCTGGTTAACGTGTTCATCAGAGCTTCCCGCTGCATAGGTGATCTTTGTTTCGCGCTTTGATCGTGAGGAAATATA
>JAFOIS010000176.1 GCA_017420605.1 Lachnospiraceae bacterium
AAGGTCAGCATGCGGATGCAGCGCAGAACGTCGGCATCCGCGATGTTCCGCCAGTACTGGTAGAAATCGTACGGCGAGGTCTTTTCCGGATCGAGCCACACGGCGCCGGAGACGGTCTTGCCCATCTTCTTGCCTTCGGAATTGAGAAGCAGGACCTGCGTCATGGCTTCTGCGTCCTTGCCGAGTTTTCTGCGGATCAGTTCCGTACCGGCGAGCATGTTGCTCCACTGGTCGTCGCCGCCGAACTCCAGGTTGCAGCCGTAATCGGTGTACAGCTTGTAGAAGTCGTATGCCTGCATCAGCATATAGTTGAACTCAAGGACCGTAAGCCCTCTTTCCCAGCGCTGCTTGTAGCATTCCGCGGTCAGCATGCGGTTGACCGTGAAATGCGGGCCGACTTCCCGGAGGAAATCGACGTAATGTACGTCCAGGAGCCAGTCGGCATTATTGACCATAATGGCCTTGCCATCCGAGAAATCGATGAAACGGCTCATCTGCTTCTTGAAGCATTCGATATTGTGCTGAATGTCTTCCTTTGTGAGCATCTTCCGCATATCTGTCTTGCCGGACGGGTCGCCGATCATACCGGTGCCGCCGCCGAGCAGCGCGATCGGCTTATTGCCTGCCATCTGGAGGCGCTTCATAAGGCACAGCGCCATAAAGTGGCCGACGTGCAGCGAGTCCGCCGTCGGATCGAAGCCGATATAGAAAACGGCCTTGCCGTTATTGACCAGTTCGCGGATGCGTTCTTCGTTCGTGACCTGCGCGATGAGGCCGCGCGCTTTCAGTTCTTCGTAGATCTGCATGATATTTTCTCCTCAATGGCCAAAGCCTTAATAGTATAATTATAGAGGATTCCGCAAAAGCGTCAAGATTTTTCGTAGTTGTACGGATAGTACGTGCAGACATCCTGTACGTTTCTTAAATCCTGTACGTTTTTAAATCCGGCATTGATTTTGCGGCAAAGAGCATATATAATAAAACGCGTGCCGCATCAAGGCGATGGAGAGATATCGAAGTGGTCACAACGAGCCGCACTCGAAATGCGGTCGTCGGGTAACCGGCGCGCGGGTTCGAATCCCGCTCTCTCCGCTCAAAGGAAAGTCCGCATGAAGGACTTTCCTTTATTTATTTGTATCATCGTAAATTCTGTCATCGGCTCCATAAGAAGCTCCGGCAGCCGGAAGGAGAAGAATCATGAGCATCACCAGCGGGATCGTGGAAAAGACTGTCGAAAAGGCGCTTGCGGACGGCCTGGACGAGCTGTTCAGAGAGAAAAAACTGGAATGGACGGACGAATACCGGGCTGTCGCGGAAGCGGAAAAGAAGGATCTCTTCGCATCCGTCGGTATCGACGACTGGTACCGCGAGCTTTCGGAGATCAATGATCATGAAATCGAAAAGCAGATGCTGAACGCGCTTGCGTTCGACGTCCGCGGCGCCATTAAGTACAACTTCGGCTGTGCGGCCGGTATCGTCGTGGAAGACCGGCTTTTCGTGTAAGACGAAGCTTCTGTGCCAATGCGGCCCGGGGATCCCTTTCGGAGCTCCGGGCCGCTTTTTCTGTCCGGCCTGTTCTGATTTTCCTTCTTATCCCTTAAGGAACGCAAACGGGTCATCATCGTGCAGGAAATGCGCAAGATGATACGCGCAGCCGCTGGCCATCTCTTCTTCCCGCAGAATACGGCGCACTTCCGCTTTGTCCGCAAGCACGACTTCGATCTCCTCCGCCTCTTCTTCGCCCGCCGACGAAGGCTCGCCGGTCGCATAGCCGTAGACACAGGCGCAGGATTCGTCGGTCATGCCGACCGTCTGGAAACGGGCGCGCTCGTACATCGGATCCACTTCGATCGGATGGAATTCCATCCCCGTCTCCTCGCGGACTTCGCGGATCGCGGCTTCCCGGTAGGATTCGCCCGGATCGATGATGCCGGACGGAAACTCGTAAACCCACCCGTCGACCGGATAGCGGTACTGCCGGACAAGCAGGACCTTATCCTTCTTCTCGCCGCAGATCACGTACATGGTCACGCCGTCGGGCACGTTCTTTCCGGTCACAAGCTTCAGATGCTCGACGTCCTTTGAGCGCGAAGCCATGTAGTATTCTTTTTTCCCGCCGTTTTTATTGCGGGCGTCCAGCGTAAAGAAATTCAAAAACCGGTAATGCGTCTCCTGTCTGATGCCTACGATCTTACCCATAGTTCTCCTCTTCAGCCTGTTTTGCACCGCCGCGCCGCATGACCGGCAGAACCGGATCTTTCCGCGGCACGGCGCCTTTTCCGTTACTTATCCCTGTGCCTGCACCGCGGTCATGGCGACCGTATTGACGATGTCTTCAGCCGAGCAGCCGCGCGAAAGATCGTTGCACGGTTTCGCAAGTCCCTGCAGGACCGCAAAGCACGAGGCGCCGCCGATCCGCTGCGTGATCTTATACCCGATATTGCCCGCCTGAAGGTCCGGGAAAATAAGGACGTTCGCGTGTCCCGCGACAGGACTCCCGGGCGCTTTCGATTCGCCGACAGACGGTACGATCGCGGCGTCGAACTGCATTTCCCCGTCAAGGAGAAGGTCCGGCGCAAGCGAATGCGCGATCGCGACCGCCTCCTGTACCTTGGTCACGTTCGGGTGCTTCGCGCTTCCCTTCGTGGAAAAGGAAAGGAAGGCGACCTTCGGCTCTTCGATCCCGCAGAGCACCTTCGCTGTTTCCGCGGCGGCGATCCCGATCTGCGCAAGTTCCTCCGCATCCGGATCCGGCATGACGACGCAGTCCGCGTAGACGAGCAGCCCGTCCTTGCCGAGGCTCCTGTTCGGGCAGTCCATAAGGAAACTCGAAGATACGATCTTCATTCCGGGCTTCGTTTTGATGATCTGCAGCGCGGGCCGGAGCATATCGCCGGTCGAGTGCACCGCGTGGATACGAGGCCGTCGGCGTCGCCGCTCTTCACCATCATGATCCCGTAGTACATCGGATCCGCAACGAGATTCGCGGCGCCTTCGCGGCTTACGCCCTTCGCCTTACGGATCTCGTAAAGAAGCGCTGCATAATCCGCGGCCTTTGGGCTGTTTTCCGGATCGATGCACTGAATGCCGGAAATATCCGCGCCCAGTTCCTTTGCTGTCTTCGCGATGCTTTCCGGATCGCCGAGCAGGACCGGGTCCGCAAGGCCTTCCGCCCATATCTTTGCGGCGGCTTCGATCGTACGCCTCTCTTCTCCCTCCGGCAGCACGATGCGTTTTTTATCCGCGCGGGCCTTCGCCCTGATCATTTCAATAAGTCCCATGTGGTAAATCCTTTCCTTTCCCGCGGCGCAGCCCATCCTTACGCGGCGCGCCGGTCTTCTTTTGCGATCCCGCGGTCCCAAAGAGGACCGCCTGTGCTCCTCAGAGACCGATCTCACCGAAGCCTTCCCAGACGTTCTTTCCACTGTAGGTCAGCGCGGACCCTTCGCCGCGCAGAACGCGCAGGACGGACAGTGCGAGCGCTTCCTGTTCCATCTCGCCGGGATACACGAAGACCGGCGCGATCCACCCGCACATTTTCCGAAGGCCTTCCGTGATATCGTCAAACCGCATGAGGCCCCCCGTCAGCAGGATCGCGTCGACCTGCCCGCAGAGCACGGCGCTCATTTCGCCGATCATCTTGCCGATCTGGTAGATCATCGTATTCCATACGAGGGACGCCTTCCTGTCTCCCTCTTCCACCAGCGCATGGATCCGGTCCGAATCCGCGGTGCCGAACAGGCTCACGAACCCGCCGGCGCGCGAGCACATCAGCCGCACGTCCTTCACGGAATGCGCCTCGATATAATCCAGAAGCTGCAGGACCGGGACGCTGCCGATCCGGGTAGGCGTATAGGCGCCTTCGCCGTCCGCACCCATGTTGCCGTCGATCATCCGGCCGTGATCATGCGCGCTGACCGTGATCCCGCCGTCGATATGGGCGACGATGAAATTGCAGTCTTCGTAGCGTTTGCCCTGTGACCTGGCATGGTACTCCGCGACGGCCTTCTGGTTGAGCACGTGCGAATGCGAAACGCGGTACAGCCCGCGGATCCCGGTGAGCCGCGCGTAATCGCAGTACTCGTCCACGTTCGTCGGATTCAGCGTATAGGCCGGCTTGCCGAAATTCCTTGCGAACTGCCAGGCGAGCATGACGCCGAGCTTTGCGGGATGCTCGCTTCCGCCGACCGCCGCGACCGTATCGTCGAAGAGTTTTTCATCGATCACCGTCACGCCGCCCGGCTGCGTGCAGGCGCTGCCGCCGCGGCCGACGAAAACGTCGATCGAAGCGGGGTCGATCCCCTCTTCGCGGAGCATTTCCAGAATCACTCCGTACCGGAACGGCATCTGGTCGTTGACGTGCGGGTATTTCAGAAGCTCGGGCGCGTCGTGGAAAAGACTCCGCTCAAACACGGCGGCCTCATTGTCATAGAGGCTCACTTTCGTCGAAGTGGAACCCGGGTTAATGATCAGCAGGCGGTAATTCTCTTTCATTTCAAGTCCTTTCTGTGCCCGGTTTATTTCAGTCATAAAAAATGCCGATCCTGTCCGGTATGCTCGATTTTCCGCTTTCACGCACATGGTCCGCGACAGCGGCCGGGAACATGATCCTTGCCGCTTTCACCGCGCATTGGCGGCATCGATCCCGATACTGCTCATTTCGTACTCCTTCGGGATAATAACACATTTCTGTTCAGTATAGCATACTTGCAGGCCGCGTTGTAAATGACGGACATCCCTTTTTCATGTTTTGTTGAATCCGCGGATGGATCAGAGTATGATTAGGTTTATGGCAGATACTGATCGTACCGGATCTTTGAGGTGACTATTTCCTATGAGCAATCTTGCCTTTTCCCTGAACGCAACCATGCCCCTCTTCCTTGTTGTAGCGATCGGATATCTCCTGCGCCGGATCGGCGTCATTGACGAAGTCTTTGCCTCCAAGATGAATCATTTTGTATTCTGGATCGCGATCCCCGTCATGCTGTTCCGGCAGATGGCGACCGC
>JAFOIS010000177.1 GCA_017420605.1 Lachnospiraceae bacterium
CACAAGGATCCGGTCGTCCCCATATGTCCGGACAAAGGCGATCACACAGGGATGGTCCCCGTCACAGAACGCAAGATCCCCGCGAAGCAGCGCCGGATGCGTACGCCGCAGGCGGATCAGTTCCCGGTAAAACGCGAAGATTCCGTCCGGATCCTGCCGGTCCTTCGCAAGGTTGATCTCAGGATACCGCGGGTTCACTTTAAGCCAGGGCTTCCCTGACGTAAACCCGGCGTTCTTCGTGCCGTCCCACTGGTAGGGCGTCCTGGCGTTGTCGCGGCTGCGCGGCGCAAGGTACGCAAGCGCCTCTTTTGGGCTTTTCCCGTTCCGGATCATGGACGCGTAGTCGCCGACGGTATAGCGGTCGTTATAGTCTTCGATCCGGTCAAACGAGACGTTGACCATTCCGATCTCTTCACCCTGGTAAAGGAAGACCGTTCCCGGCGCAAGGATATTCAGCGCCGCCAGCGTCTTCGCGGACGGGACGCGGTATGTTCCGTCGTCGCCGTAACTTGAGACCTGCCTTGCCGAATCGTGGTTGGAAAAATGCTGGGATTCCCAGCAGCCCTCCTCCATCCGTTTTTCCCATTTTCTCTGGACCCGGCGGTAATCGGCCGCCGTCATGGAAGGCTTCGAACGCCCCGCGAGCTCGAAATGATAAACGGTATCGATCTCCTTCCGGTCCGGATGGATATAGTCGTACGCGTTTTCCGCCGTAACGCCGGCGCCTTCGCCGACGGTCATGCAGGACGGATACCGGCCGAAGACCTCTTCATGCATTTCGTGAAGCAGTTCATGGATCCCGGGCACATTGGTGCACATGGATTTATCCACGATAAAACCGTTCCGGTCCAGCAGAAGGTCCGGGGCTTTCTTTGTATCCGGGAAGCCGGCCGGCTTTTTAAAACGGGTGAAAATATCGAGACGGAAGCCGTCGACGCCCATGTCGAGCCACCAGCGCAGCATCCGGTACAGCTCCAGACGGAGCGGCCTGTATTCCCAGTTGAGGTCCGGCATTTTCACAGAATACTGGTGCAGATAGTATTCGCCGGTCAATTCGTCGTACTGCCACGCGGAACCGTTTCCTTCGCGGAAGTAGCCGCCCCAGTTGTTCGGCTCGCCGCCTCCCTCTTTCGGCGGCTGCCAGATGTAGTAGTTCCGGTACGGGTTATCCTTCGATCTCCGCGACTCCCGGAACCAGAAATGCTCGTCCGAGCTGTGGTTTAAGACCTGGTCCATGATGACGCGGATCCCGAGCGCGTGGGCGGCGCCTAAGACGCGCCGGAAGTCCTCCAGCGTCCCGTAGGCGGGGTCGATATCCTGATAATCGGAAACGTCGTAGCCGTTGTCGACCTGCGGCGACGGATAAACGGGCGTGAACCAGACGGCGTCGACACCGAGGTCCCTCAGTACCGGCAGTTTTTCCAGTACGCCGGGCAGATCTCCGATCCCGTCGCCGTTGCTGTCATAGAAGCTTTTGCAGTAGATCTCGTAAATGACAGCCGTCTTCCACCAGGGCAGCCTTTCCATCCGTTTCCTTTCCTTACCGCAGACTTTTATACCGTCAGATCGCCGGACCGACTTCCGGCGGGATCGGGCAGACGTAGCCGCCCTTCGTTTTAGCCGCATGTTCCGCCTTGGCTTCGGCGAGCACCTCCGGGCGGTCGAAAAGACGCATCACCGTTCCGGCGACCGCCTTGCCGCCGAACAGCATCATTTCCTTCGCGTACGCGCATTTTCCCTGCGAGACCGCCTGCCAGCTGTGGCCCGGCGTGCCGGTCATCCAGTTGCCGATATGAAGCTGCACCGTGGGAACGTTCCAGCTGACGTCTGCCGTATCGGTGGAGCCGCCGTGGTTTGCGGGCGGCGCCATATCCCGGACAGACGCCTCATAGGGCGGCATCTCCTTTTCCGCGGGCTCGAGGACGACGGTCTTCTGCAGCGCCCTCGCAAAGGCGATATCCTCCTTTGACGGCTGCGGGTACGGCACGTCGTGAAGCGCTTCGTCGGCGGTCTTCTGCAGGGCCGGGATCGTGATCAGGTTGGAATAGCCCGACTCGACGCGGGATTTCACCTTCGTCTCCGTCATGACCGCCGCGCCTTCCGCGCACAGATCGACGCGCCGCTTCAGTTCGAGAACAGACGGAAGATCGGTCGCCCGGATCATATAGAGCAGGGACGCGCTGGCCTGGACCACGTTCGGCGCCGTGCCGCCGACGTCGAGGAACGCGTAGTGGATGCGGAAACGCGGATCCATGTGTTCCCGGAGGAAATTCACGCCGACGTTCATCAGTTCCGCCGCGTCCAGCGCGCTCCGGCCCTTCTGCGGCGATCCGCCGGCGTGGGCCGCGATGCCCGAAAAGTCATAGCGGACCGACACGTTCGCGAGCGAAAGGCGCGTCCTGACCATCGTAAAGACCGTCGGATGGTGGCTCACCACCGCGTCGACGCCCCGGTAGAGTCCTTCGCGCACCATAAAGACCTTTCCGGCGCCGCCTTCTTCGGCGGGGCAGCCGAAGAATTTCAGCGTTCCGCTGCCCCGCTTCTCAAGATATGCCTTTACCGCGAGAGCCGCCGCGAACGAGCCGCCGGCGAACAGGTTGTGTCCGCAGCCGTGGCCGGTCGTCTTTCCGGGAACGGGTTCCGGCACCGGTACGCAGGGCTTCTGGCTCAGGCCGTCCAGCGCGTCGTATTCCGCCTGGATGCCGATCACGGGCGATCCGCTCCCGTACGTTGCGATAAAGCAGGTCGGGATGCCGGCCGCGCCGCGTTCGACCGTAAAGCCATGATCTTCCAGAGCTTTCGCCAGCG
>JAFOIS010000178.1 GCA_017420605.1 Lachnospiraceae bacterium
GAGTCGACCGGATTGATGGAGCTCATGTCGATGAAGGTGCTGCCCGCTTTCATTTTCGCGCCGACGCCGTTTTCGCCGAGCATGACGGCTTTGACCTGCGGTCCGTTCGGAAGCATGGTGATGACGGTGTCGCAGCTTTCCGCAACTTCGGCGTACGTTCCGGCTTTTGCCCCGGCCTCGACTAAAGGCGCGCACTTATCCATGCTGCGGTTGGAGACGGTCACGTCGTAACCGGCTTTCAAAAGGTTCATTGCCATGGGCTTGCCCATGATACCCATTCCGATAAATCCGATTTTCATATACAAGATCTCCTTTCCGGTCTTTTTTCTTTATTATAGCGGCCTTTTTTTCGGTTGTATATTCGGCTTTTCGCCATGCTGTATTGAATTTCGCCAATCCTGTGATAGACTTTAGATAAGCCGGAAAGGAGGATGAGAGGGATGGGACTTTTGTCACTTTCGATCGGGGAGCGGCTGGAAGCGCTTGGCGAGCTGCTTTCCTGCGCGGGCAGGATGTACCGCTGGAGTTATGACGCGGAAGGGAATCTTCTGGAAACGGACTGCCCGGACCGGGTGCTGGACAAGGCCTTTAAAGCTTCCGGCAGTATGGACGCGATACGGGAGCACGCCGAAGGCAGCCGGGAACCGATGGTGGTCAGTATCCCCTACGGGCTGAGCTGGAGCGCCGCCTATGAATATGAGGAAGAACGTCTGGCAAAGATCCATGTGCTGGGCCCGATCACGCCGGTAGAGCTTTCGGCGGAAGCGATCAACAGGGCGATCCAGAATCCGCAGATCCCTGTCCGCTGGCGTCCCAAGCTCATCCGGATCCTGCAGAGGATCCCGGTCATGTCCTCGATGGATTTCTTCCGCATAACGCTGATGCTGCATTACTGCGTCACCGGGGAGCGGCTGACCAATGCCGACATTTTCTTCCGTGAGCCGGATCTTAAGCGCCCTGATAAGGAGAACGCGCCGAAGAAGGACCGGATCAACACTTACCGGACGGAGCAGGCGCTGATGCGCATGGTGACGGAAGGGGACGTCAATTACAAGTCTGTTCTGCACGACGCGGCGTCCGCCAGCCGCGGCGTTCGCGCGTCGGTGGCGGGATCGCTCGAGCAGGTGAAGGTCTCGCAGATCGTTTTCATTTCCCTTTGTACGCGCGCGGCGATCCAGGGCGGGATCTCGCCCGAGGTGGCGTATACCCGCGGGGACGCCTATATCCAGGATATCATGGACTGCCGGACCGTGGCGGACGCGGCACGGATCGGGCACACCATGTACGACGACTTCATCAACATGGTCCACAAGCGCCGCGCGCAGGAGACATATTCGCCGCAGATCCAGAGCTGCTGCGACTATATCGAGCTGCACATAGAGGACAAGCTGAGCCTTTCGGAGATCGCGGGCCGCATCGGCTACGCGGAGTATTATCTGTCCCGCAAGTTCAAGGCGGAAACAGGTACGGGCATCAACGATTATATCAAGCAGGCCAAGATCGAGAAGGCGAAGACGCTGCTTCTTTCGTCCGACCTCAGTATTCAGGAGATCTGCGACCGGCTTCACTTCGGATCCCGCAGCTTCTTTGCGGAGACGTTCCGGGAGATCGCCGGCATCCCGCCGGCGGCGTTCCGCGAGATGAACCAGAAGCTGTGACCGCGCATGCTGCAGGAAGCGGAAATGAGATATGAAAGAGCCCCCGGCTTATTGCCGGAGGCTCTTTTTCGAGGGGGTATTGAATAGCAGAATTACATCTTCTGTTTTGCCTTTTTCGCGGCCTTTCTGGCGTCCTTGCGGGCTTTCTTCTCAAGGTACTTATTGTTCTCCGTATCGAAGTCAAGACCCTTCTTTTCGCAGTATTCTCTAAGTTCCCTGACGCGGTTCTCCTCCGCTTCGATCTGCTGCTTTGCGATCTCGGCGCGCTGCTGTTCTTCGTGCGAAACATACGGGATGCCCTTCGCCGCGCACTCGGCCTTCTTGCGTTCGACAAGGGCGTGGGTGACTTCCGGCATGCGTTTGTCGATGTCGAAGAAGAAGACGAACAGTACCAGGAAGAGGAGCGCGGTCAGCGCGATGGCGCCCTGGTAGGAGAAGTTGATCCAGGTAGTGGCGCCGGCGGGCTGGTCGGCGAAGATCTCGATCATCTTGCCCTTCTTTTCGATCGTGTCGACGAGTTCGGGAGTCGTGTACTTGGAGACCATAAGGCCGAGGTTGAAGAGGCCCTGGCCGAGGCCGTTCGCCAGCGAATGCATGAAGCCGACCAGCGCGGCGGTCACGCCTTCGACGCGGATATGCTGCGAGTATTCGACGTGGTCGATGGCGTCGCCGGTGAAGCTCATCATCGTGTAGACGTAGAACATGGCGCCTACGCCGCCGAGGCCGGTACCGGCATAGACCGGCATGGTGCTGCCCGCGCCGAAGAAGGCGATGAGCGCGCCGACGAAGGCGATCGCCGAGCCGATGATGATCATTTTCGTGCGGCCGAACTTCTTAATGAGCGGCAGGACCACGAAGAGCATCGGTCCCATCGGCGCCATGGCGATCATGGTGAACCGGGCCTGGATGGCGGCGGCTTCGCCGTAGGCGTTGCCCGCTACGACCCAGCCGGCGTAATAGATCTGGGAGACGCTCTTTAACGCGTTGAGGACCTGATAAATGAAGATCAGGATGATGAACATGATCCAGTACTTATCCTTGAGGCAGGCTTTGATCTGCGTCAGGAAATTGGCTTCGCGGACCTGCTTGACTTCGCCGTCGGCTTCGGTCGCGCGGCGCTCTTCCGTGATGCGCTCACGGGTGTAGAAATACTGGATGAAGGTCAGCGGAACGGCGATCGCGCACATGACGGCCAATGTCACAAGGTAGCCCTGCTTGTCGCCGCCCACCGAGCGGGAGATGCCCGCCAGGATCGTCGGGAAGAGGATCGAGATAATGCCGGTGCCGATATTCTTGGTGACCTGGCCGGCGATGGAGTTGCCGGAGCGCTGCTTGACGTTGCGGGTCGAAAGCGCCGCGGAAAGCTCGTAGGCCATGTACCACATCGTGTAGCCGACAGAGTAGAACAGGTTATAGGAAATGACGACCCAGATGGCCTGCGCCTTCGCGCCCATATCCGGGATGGCGAACATCATGATGATGCTGGCCACGGTGATGGGCAGGGCGAGAATGAACCACGGACGGAGCTTGCCCTGGCGGCACTTGGTGTTGTCCAGGATCTTCGCCATGAGGACGTTGGTCAGCGCGTCGAGGAGCTTCGAGAGCACCGGGAACACGACCATGAAGCCTGCGATCCACATGCCGCGGCTGACGGTGAAGCCGAGCGTATCGGTCAGGTATTTGTTGAAGTAGCTGTTGACGATCGACTGCAGCAGCATGACGCCGAAGGGACCGGCGACATAACCGAGCCAGCGCTCTTTGCCGTGAACGTTTGCGGAAGTGATCCTTGAATTCCAGAACGGAGCTTCAAACCAACCGCTGAGCAGACCTTTCTTTGCTTTCGTGTCCATTTCTTCCTCCTCATTATTGATCCTTCTGCGGGATGGTCTAAACGTAACACGGCTTCCCGCCGGTGAATATTCGCAGATTTGCTTTTGTGTTTTCAAATTTGACGGATGCCGAAACATGGCGAATTTGCGGATAAATTGTCGAATTTTCCGACTTTCCGGGGTCTTTCGTTTCCGCTATACTGAAGGCGGAATAAGGAAGGAGGACGCTATGGAATACGACTGGATCCTGCGCGGCGGCAGGGTGATCGATCCCGCTTCGGGAACGGATGAGATCCGCGACGTATATGTGCGTGACGGGCGGATCGCGGATAACACGGACGAAATCGCATGGTGCGGCGGCAAGACATATCCGGCGGGGCAGGCCGCGGACGGCGGCGTGGTGATATCTCTCCCGGAGAGGGTCATAGACGCGGCGGGGCTTATCGTAACGCCGGGCCTGATCGATTTCCATGCGCATGTATACTGTCTGGGAAGCGCGCTTTCGGTCCGGGCTGACGAACTTTTGCGGCAGGGAACGACCACCGTCGTCGACGCCGGGACGTGCGGCTGCGCCGATTTTGATACGTTCGCGGAAACGGTGATCCAAAGTCCCGGCCCGCGCATTAGGGCGTTTCTCAACGTCGCAGCGGGCGGCCTTTCGAATCCGGACATTCCGGAGGATTACGATCCCGCCGGCTATGATACCGGGCGGATCGAAGAGACGATCCGGCGGTACGGGGACGGGATCATCGGCCTGAAGATCCGTCTTTCGAAAGGGATCGTCCCGGAGGACCGCGCCGCGTATTATCTTGACGAGTGTATATCGCTTGCCGGAAGGCTGGAGGAGCGTCTTGGAAGGCACCTCCGGGTCTGCGTCCACACGACGGACAGCCCGGTCCCGGCGGGAGATCTTGCGGAAATGCTCCGGCCGGGCGACATTTTCTGCCACTGCTATGCGGGAGCGGGGAGCACCATTCTGACGGAGAAGGGGGAGATCGATCCGAAGATCCTTGCTGCGCGGAAGAGAGGCGTGCTTTTTGACGCCGCGAACGGAAAAGCCAATTTCTGCCTCGATACGGCAAAGCGTGCGCTGGCGGCCGGCTTTCTGCCGGATATCATCAGCACGGATCTTACGTCCATGACGTGCGGGGATTCTCCCTATGTTGGAAGCCTGCCCCGCATTCTTTCCAAATATATGGAGCTTGGTCTTACGCTTTCGGAAGCGGTGGGGCTTTGCACGCAGGCGCCGGCGCAGATCCTCGGGGAAGAAGGGGAGATTGGCACGCTGCGGCCGGGCGCAAGGGCGGATATCGCGGTCTTCCGTCTCGAAGATACGCCCTTTATGCAGAAGGATTTCCGGGGCGATACGATCACCTGCAAACGGCGCCTCGTTCCCGTGATGACGATACTCAGCGGCGGATGACGATACCGGCGTGCGCGCTAAGGCGCGGGACCGTGACGGTAAGGCTCCCGTCCCGGATCTCCCAGAGGACGTTCCCGGGTTCGTCGAGGTTTTCGCATTCGGCAGTCTCGTCCGGCCACGGGATCACAGCGCTCTGATCGCAGAGGACGACCGGATCGAAGAAGCTGTTGCCGAAATGGCCGCTGCCGTTGATGAAGTGCACGGTCTCGAAACCGTCGCCGCGTCCGTGCGTGAGCTCCACCATGGGGCTTGCGCTTTCGGACGCTTTTTTGCATCCGCACAGATCGCAGAGCACGTACTGAAGGAAGATACGCCAGTTGTCAAAGCCGTCGGTATAGTAATTGGAGGCCGGATACCAGGGGATCGAGACGCCGAAGCCCTCTCCCGCGGCATTCCGTACGACTGCCGGGAAGGCGGTCGGCTCTTCCGTCGCGTAGCACAGTTCCGGCGGGCCGAAGCGCTCGGGCTTAAGGTACGTGCCGAACCGTTCGGCGGTCTCTTCGTATTCTCTTTCCCAGTAGGTCCTGCCGCACATAAAAAGCGGACGGTCGGCTTCGGGGAGGCGCAGCATGGCGCCGAGGGCTTCGTCGTTCCGGACGCTTTCCCCGCGGACGCCGAAGACGGGGAGGGCGGGAAGCTGGCCGGTCGCAAGAAGGATCCCGCCGTTTCTGACCCATTCCGCAAGCTTTTCCATCGCCGGCGGCGCAAGGCGCGCCTTTTCGGGAAGGATGATCATTTTATACCGGTTAAGGCTGATCTTTGCAAGGCTTCCGGCGAGCGTTTCGTCGAAGAGGATATGGCTTTCGGTCAGCGCCCGCACAAAGCCGCGCTCTTCCGGAACGGGGATGACGTAGGAATCCCGTACAAGGAGCACGTCGGCCGCGGACGTTACGCCATAGAGGACGTCTTCGTGGTCCGCCGCGTAGCGGAAGACTTTCTGCACGCGTCCGAAGGCGGAGCGGTCTTCCTTGGTGTCGGGCCGGCCCATCATATAGTAGTCGAGGCCGCCGAAGTTCGAAAGCGTCTGCCACAGCCGGAGTTCCTGCAGCGCGGGATCGGCGGCGACGTGCCGGTAGGCGAAGCCCATGAAATCGACGTTGGCGACGTCGGCTTCCGCACCGGTGCCGCGGATGGCGCGGGCGGCAGAGGCGGCCTGGTACTGCCAGTGGGGCAGCTCCCGGCCGAATTCGGAATTCGCTTCCTGGCGGACGTAATCCACCGAGCAGTAGGCAAGATCGGGCGCGATGCTGCGGAGCAGCGTCGTGACCCGTTTTTTCTGCGCGCCGGCGACGCCCTGCTGGAAGCGGAAATATACGAAGCTGGCCTTGTCCGTACGCGAAAGTTCTTTCGGGATGTCCATGCCGGACTGCGCCCGGAACGCCGTGCGGCAGGCTTCACACTGGCAGGGGCCGTGGCGCTTCATGCTGTAGTCCACGACGTAACCGGTGGCGGTGCCCATGTTGCAGTAGATGCCGTCGAAGGGGATCTTCTCCAGCATTTCCTTAAGGATCTCATCCATATAGCCGCCCTGATAGCCGCCGAGTAGGCAGGTCTGCACGTAGCCGTTGTAAATGAGCGGCGTGCCGTCCGCGTTGCGGAAGGCCCAGTCGGGGTGGCGTTCGTAAACGGAAACGGGGATTTTGGAGAAGTCTGTCCGGGCAATGACCTTGATGCCGTTTTCGTGGCAGCGGTCCACGAGGTGCTTAAGGTCGAAGCCGTCAAGATACGCGCTGCGGGTGTGATCCGCAAGGTCCGTGGGGTAGCTCGCGATGAGTCCCGCGGCGTTCAGCATGACCGCGTTGCAGGAAAAGGCCCGAAGGCTTTCAAGGAAGCCCTCTTCGTCAAAATCCTTCGTGTCGATCTCCCGGAAATTCGTCTGGACGACCCGCCAGGGGTAGCCGTTCCACCAGTTCGCCATAGCATCCTCCGTTTCCTGATATTATCGTACCGTGTGTTATCGTACCGAGTGGTATCGTACCGAATGGTATCGTACCGGGCGGTGTCGTACCGAGTGGTATTGTTCTGATCTTATTGTAGGAAATCCGCAGAACACGGTAAATCATCAGATTGGCGTTGATGTGCGGATTTTCGCTCATTTCCCGAAATAGGCGGAGGACTGCGGAAAAGACTGCGAATTTGAGGACACAAGGGTGAATCTGCGGATAGGAGGATCGGGCGGGACGTGGCATAATGGCAGCGTAGATTCGCAGGACCAAAGGAGGATCAGGATATGCCGAAGATCAGAAAAGTCGTGACCACCGTCTGGTACAACAAACAGAACATGCACGATCTGCGCCGCGTATTTCCCGAGGCGGAGTTCGTCTATGTGGATTTCTACGATAAAGAGCGTCTGGCCGAAGAGGTAAAGGACGCGGACGCGGCGATCGTCATGGGCGACGTCGATCCATGCCTCCTGGGCGAAAACACGCTGAAGTGGATCCAGTGCGACCACGCGGGACTCAACGGATCCGCAAGACCCGAGGTCTTTGCGCGCGGCATTCCGGTGACGGGCGCCGCGGGCCGCAGCGCGCCGGTCCTTGCGGAACACGCGATTTATTTCATGTTCCTGCACTGCTATCATACGCGGGAGCTCCTTAAGGCGCAGGACGAATGCCGCTGGGGCGTGGAAGGTTCGGACAGCTGGCGCGGCCTTTACGGGCGCACGGCTGGCATCATCGGCGTGGGCAACAACGGGCGTCTTGTGGCGGAAAGGCTTCATGCGTTCGGGATGAAGATCATTGCCTATAACCGCACGCCGATCGAAGGACTCGACTATATCGACCGGAAGCTCTGCGTAGAGGCGGGCGATACGATCGATCCGCTCCTTGAAGCGTCCGATTTTATTATTCTGACCGTCGCGCTCACGGACGAGACGTTCCACATGCTGAATAAGGAAACGTTCGCGAAGGTAAAGAAGGGCGCGTTCCTCGTCAATATGGCCCGCGGGGGCGTCGTGGATACGGAGGCGATGATCGAAGCGCTCCGGGACGGCACGCTTTCCGGCGCGGGACTCGACGTTTTCGAGGAGCAGCCGCTTTCTCCGGAGTCCCCGCTCTGGCACATGGACGGCGTTTTCATTACGCCGCACTGCACCCCGCAGGTGCCGGACCGCCAGGCAGCGACGATTACCATTATCCGGGAGAACGCGCGCCGTTTCGAGGCGGGCGAGCCGCTCCTCAACCTCATGAAGCCCTCCGACGCGATCGCCGGCGGAAAAGCCGAAGGCGGCTGGGCGCGGATGATGAACTCCGGCCTTACGAAGGAGCAGATCGCAAAGATGCCGCTGGAAAAATTCCTGGGAAAACGGGGATGGACCGATCCGTCCGAGTGGATGTGAGGCTGACCGGCCGGATGCGGCACTCGTTGCCCGTCCGGCCGGAATCTGTTACAATCATCCCGTACGAATACGGACGGGAGGTGGACGGAGTTGGCTTACAGGAGGCTTCCGTTCAACGAATATTTCATCAATACGAGCGAGGACTTCAACAAGACCGGCAGGGCGACCTACCGCGTGGATTACCGGGCGGAGAAATACTGCGCGAGCCGTGTGGAGGAGAAGCTCGGTCTTTCCCATGAAGTCAATTATGAAGTTCACTATGACTGCGACCGGGACGTGATCCAGATCCATTTCCAGAAAACGAACGGAAAGGCGGACTGGTTCACGAACCTTTTTGAGGCTTCCTCGCGCTATTACGACGCGATCGAGTTCGAGGGCGAGCCGCTGCAGCTCCGGGTGCATCACGGCTGGGGCCGGATGTACCGCGCGGTCAAGAAGGATATCCGCCGGGAATGGAAGGCACTCCAGCTTTTGCATCCGGACGCGGAGACGGAAGTGATCGGCTGGTCGCTCGGCTCCGGTCAGGCGGTGCTGTGCGCGCAGGATCTCAATTATAATTTCGGCTTAAAGCCGCATCTTTTTACCTACGGGAGCGTCAAACCGTTCAAGATCGTTCCGGCGGACCGCGAGCGGATGCGGCGCTATCTTGGTTCGATCTGCGCGGAGTGCTGGAACTTCGCGAACGTCAACGATATCATTACCTATATGCCGCCGTTCCGCGGCTATAGCACGATCCGGCGCATCGAGATCGGGCAGGCAGACGCGCGGACGGTGAAGCATCTCATGAATCCTTTCCGGTACCATACGAGCTATGACAAGGCGGCCCTGTACCGCTCCGTGAGGGAGCGGATGGAGAACGGGACGGAAGGAAAGCCTGCGTCTGCGGAAAAGCCGGCACCGGAAGGAAAGCCGGACCCTGAAAATGAGTCCGTGTCCGACGGAAAGCCGAAAACGGATGAAACGCCGGGACAGGAAGCCTGATACATGTGTAACCGGACAGTCCTTGCGCTTCTGCAGCTCGGCGGCATAGGAAGGAAGACGATCCTCCGGAAGATACCGGTGCGTGCAGACATGGAAGGCACCCCGGAGGCGCTTTCTTCCCTGCTGGAGGAGGCCCGCGCGCTGCATCGCGGCATCCCGGAATACGGCGCCGCGGCGCTTTCAGATGCCGCCCTGAAGGCGGACCGCATCGCTTTGGAATGCGGGCGGCTCGGGATCCGGATCGTCACTTTTCTTGACGAAGATTATCCGTCTCTTCTTCGGCGGAGCGCCGATCCGCCGGCCCTTCTCTATGTTCTCGGCGATATTTCTTTTTTAGATGAAATGAATACCGTCGCCGTTATCGGCACGCGGGAGCCGTCTTCCTTCGGGATGCGGACCGCGGAGAAGATGGGGCGCGCCTTCGCGGAATGTGGTTTTGCGGACGTGAGCGGCCTTGCCGCGGGCTGCGATACCGGCGGGCACAGGGGCTGCCTTGCCGCGGGCGGGAAGACCGCCGCGATCCTGCCCTGCGGGATCGGCCGGATCTATCCGCCGGAAAACCGCGGCTTGGCAAAAGAGATCGCGGAGAAGGGCGGCGCGCTCATCAGCGAGTATCCGCCGGGGACGGAAGCCTTTCAGGCGGCGTTCGTCGAGCGGGACCGGCTGCAGGCAGCGCTTTCAGACGGCCTGCTTGTCATAGAAACAGGACTCAGCGGCGGAACGCATTTCACAGTACGGTTCGCGGAGGATTACGGGCGTATCGTCGGATGCGTGCGGCATCCGGAAGCATTTGCTAAGATCCCGGAAGCGGCGGGCAACCGGATGTTCCTTTCAAAGGGCCGGGCCGTTCCGGTGGGTAATGAAGCGGAATTTATGGAATTCTGCGGAAACCTGAGAGAGAAAAGGCAGGAGCTGCGCCGGGACGGTGCGGGATACGAAGACGCAGCCGGACCAGGAAACGCCGCCGGGCAGAGAGACACAGCCGGCACGGGAAACGCCTTCAGGCAGAAAAAAGCCGCCGATACGGAAGCGTACCGGCAGCTGACGATCGAAGATCTTATGCAGAACGATTCTTAATAATATCCGTACTCTTCGACAAGTTCTCCCATCCGGAGGATGCGGCGTTCTTCGGCGCCGGGCGGCACCTGGTCGCCGGCGGCCGCAATGAGCGCGGGCGAGATGTCCTTGAGGGCGAGCCAGTCTTTGACCGCTTCCTCAAACTTTTCAAACGGGGAGAACGGATACCAGAGTTCATTGGGGATGCCGCCGGAGAGAATGAGGGTGTTGCCCGCGCATTCTCTGGCTTCCCGGGCGGTGCAGCCGCCGACGGAACCGGGCGTTACCGCGTCGATCGCGTCCGCGCCGGCGTCCCGGATCATCTGGATCGCGCCCTTCAGTTTGCCGTCCACGTGGACGGCTACTTTTTTGCCGTGTTCGTGGAAGATCCGGAAAGCTTCGGCATAGTAGTCCCGGCTCCAGTGTTCGAAGAAGGACGGCGGCTGGATGTCGGAGGTGAAGTTGTCGCCCATGAGGACGACAGGACCGCTGAATTCGGAGGCGATCATGCGCACTTCTTCCAGGGTGTTGTCGTTGATCTTCCTGACGCATTCCTCCATGAGGTCTTCAAAGTCGTAGGTCGCGTAGATGGTGTTTTCCGCGCCCATCCAGTAATGCAGAAGATACCCCATGGCACTGTAGCCTGTATTGATGTAGACAAGGCCGTCTTCGCCGATGTAATCCGCCCAGTCTTCATAGTTCTGCGGGATGGCGGAAAAGCGCCGGTTGGACATGGCGTAGGTGAGGATCTCGAGATCCTTTTCATCTTCCACGCCCCATTTTTTGATGGCCCAGGAGTAGGAGCGGGGCTCCCAGACGCGGATCCGCTCGATGGAGCCGAGCGGCGTCTCGAACCGCCAGACGATCTCCGGGATGCCGTTTACGGTACGCGTTACCGCGGTGCTTTTTACGTCGTCCGGAAGGGTAACGTCCCAGAAATGGGTCTGCTGCGGGCAGTAGAAGGCGGCGCCCATCTTCTTTGTGAAATCCATGAGCCCGGTATCCGGCTTCGGGTAGCCGTTGCAGAGGTCCCAGGTCAGGTGAAAGCGGTGCAAATAGTAGTGGCTGAGATCCAGCATGTAGGGGACGCGGTCGGGCGTCTGCCCGTTGTATACGGCGAGTATTCTTTCACGCGGCGTCATCATTTTCGTACCCTCCTTATCTTTTAAGGATACCATATCACTGCGTTTTCTCAACGGCTGATTTTGGCGTGCAGTTCAGCTGCGGTTTGCAGCGGCTGATGCCGGTATCGGTCCGGCCGTGTTTCTCAAAGACTGATTTTGGTATGCAGTCCGGCCGTGTCCCTCAAAGGCTGATGCCGGTACCGGTCCGGCTGTATTTTTTCAATACTCGATTTCAGGATAGCCATCCGCCCATGTGGAGCGCCTCTTCCACCGCGTCGCCGATGACCCGCGCCATCTGGTAGAAGCCGAGATCGTTCGGGTGCGTGCCGTCCACGGTGCACGAGTCGATGAGGCTACCGGCAAAGAAGGCCGCGCCGTCGGCGAACAGCACCCGCTCGTCACCTGCATCAAGTGCGGCATGGTATGTCTCCAGAATGATCTCCCGACGCTCTGCATCGCTTTCACGCTCCGGATAGTAGTCCGGTCTCGATACAAAGATGACAGGGGTCATGGGATGCGCGGCCCGGAACGTTTCATAGAGCGGACGGTGGGTACGGGCAAGAAATGCGGGGTCCGGCGCGTTGTGGTCGTAGTCATAGACAAAGACGGAAGGGTCGAGACTTGCCAGATAGGCGGACATTTCCTTTTCGGCCTTTGCGGCGCCCGAAAAACCGAGGTTCATGTGATCGCAGTCAAGCCGGACGGAGATCATTGCCTCGTAGGCGTTGCCGGGACGGGAGGCGCAGCCGCCCTGCGTGATGGAGGAGCCGTAATAGAGGACCGGCTTTGTGATGGCATAGGGCTCGGGAGGTTCGATCAGGGCGCCGGAGGGAAGACCGATATACACTTCCTCTACCGGGGCGTAGAGCGGCATGTTGATGGTGTAGGTATGAAGAAGCCCGTCCGTTGTAAGGCCTGCCTCAAAGCCGTGATCCCGTCTGTTCGGCACGAAGGAGCCCGTATACCGGTAGGTGCCGGCATCGCTCCGGTAGAGATCAAAACCGGCTTGGCCCGTCGCCGTGATATGCGCCATGATCTCGACGTCCGGCATGACGGCCTTGAGGGCGATGACGCCTGCATCCGTCCGGAAGCGTATGCGTCCGCCGGCGGTGTTCGTGGCAAGATACCGTACGCCCGGCGAGACCGATGCGGCGATGTCGTCCGGCATGCGGCGGAACGGTTTTCCGTGTTCCGGCGGCATAAGGCCGTGGACCGTAAAGGGCTCGTCTTTTGCATTCAGCCAGATGAGGCCCGGAATGTCGAGTCTGGATTCTACCTTAAAATTCGGGTCAATATCTCCGATCTTCATGATCCCCTCCGGTGGCAAAACGCCACAGCAAGGTTCAAACGCTGGGCGGTGTTTCTTTCTACGGAAAATATAACATTACCGTTTCCGCAAGACAAGGATGCAACCTTGAAGGATCGAGCGGGCTGCCGGGCTGAATCTGCAGGATGCTTCTTTTATGTTCATATCTATCTTGTTCTTATCTATCCGTGTCCAGCTTATCGCCGGAGGGTGTTTATCATCAAACATTGACCCGAACCGGCAGAATCCCGAGATAAGGTCAATGAATTCCGCTGCGGAGCGGCGCGGC
>JAFOIS010000179.1 GCA_017420605.1 Lachnospiraceae bacterium
ATCGACCCGCGGCGTTTCCGTCTTCCACGGCCGCGACCTCTTCGGCTACTGCGCGGCGCGCCTCGCCTCCGGCATCATCGACTACGAAGGCGTAGGTCCCGCCTATCCCGTTGACGAGATCGTGACCCTTCCGGTCAGCTATCCGAAGTTCATCGTCGGCGCCGCAAAAGGCATCTTCGAGATCGACGACCCGAATTTCGGGAATCTGTGGACGAATATTGACGTCGATGACTTCATGAACGCCGGCTTTTCCTACGGCGATCTGGTCCGTACAACAGTCACGCATAACGGCGACGTCGTTTTCGATCAGAAGATCCCGTTTCTTAAGAGCTTCGGCTTCGTGGAAAAGGGCACGCCGATCCTGTACACGAACGAGCTTATGAAAATCGGCATGGCCGTCACCCAGGGATCCTGCGCGGAAACATACGGCTTCGGCTACGGACCCGACTGGGAGGTGCTGCTGGAGGCCTGACGCTGCCTCCGATCAACCGGCGGTACCGTCTCCTGCCGGTCCCGGCTATCCCCGGTGCGGTCTGCCCGCAGGCTTTGTAGGTGCGGTCTGTCCGCAGTCTTTTGCTTGACATTTGCCGGTTTCCGGCTATTGTAATAATGTAAGCCTTAAGAAGGTTCTTATGATGTTCCGGCCTTCGGGCCGCATCTTCAGAGGAGGGAAAGTATGAAAAAACTGTTTGAATTCAAGACCAGAACGATCGTCGCCACCGGTATCGGCGCGGCGCTGTTCACACTGCTCTTCATGTACGTGAAGGTCCCGACCGGCATTCCGGAAACGGATGTGCAGACGGCCTACGGCATCGGCGCGTTCTTCGCCGCCATGTTCGGCCCGATCGCCGGGTTCCTCATCGCGTTCATCGGCCACGCCATTTCCGACGCCGTCCAGTACGGTTCTCCGTGGTGGAGCTGGGTCATCGCCTCCGGCGTTTCCTGCTTCCTGGTCGGTCTCGTTTATCCGAAACTGAAAGTCGATGAAGGACAGTTCAAGGTAAAGGACGCCATCGTATTCAACGTCTGCCAGATCATCGCGAACGTCATCGCGTGGATCGTCGTCGCTCCGGTCCTCGACATCGTCATCTACAAGGAACCGTCGAACCTCGTCTTCACGCAGGGCGCCGTTGCCGCGCTCTGGAACGCGGTCTCGATGGGCGTCATCGGCACGATCCTTCTGCTGCTCTATTCCAAGACCCGTTCGGGCAAGGGAACGCTGAGCAAGGAATGATCCGGACGGATCCGGCTTAGAACCGAAACAAAAGCCTGCCGCAGCTGCGGCAGGCTTCTTTATGCTTTTGGCGCCACGCGCCGTTATTTCCGCTTCGCGATCTCGCCGTATGTCCCGCCGAGATACTGCCCGTCGGATACGACCGCCTGCCCGTTCACATAGACGTACGCGATCCCGCCCGGCTGCGCGTCCGGCTTCTTTTCATCCACAGACAGCGCCTTCGTATCCAGCACCGTAAGGTCCGCCTTATAGCCGGCCTTAAGATACCCGCGGTCCGCGATGCCGTAGCGGTCCGCCGTCGCGCCCGTCATTTTCCGGACGATCTTTTCGACCGGGATCCCGTCGCGTTTCGCCAGAAGGAAGAACTGCGGGAAGGTCTGGAAGGCCGCGATGTTCTGCAGGCCCTTCTCTTCGACCCAGGCGTCGGTCATGAAGACCGAAAGCTCGTCCTCCATGAGGCGCCGTACGATCGTGTCGTTGTAATATTTGCCGAGATAAATGTTGCCCGCCCTGCCGGAGAGCTCGACGAGCTTGAGATACATGTCGAGCGGTGCAAGGCCCTCCTCCGCGGCGGCCTCCGGGATCGTCTTGCCCTCGTATTCCGGATGCTCGTCGGAAATATACGCCACGACCATGTCGTCCCAGTCGATCCCGAGTACCTTGCGGTACATGAGGATCGTCGCCTCGAGTTTTTTGCGGTTCACCGGCTTCTTCGCCTCTTCCGCCGAGAGCTTCGCGTACCATTCCGGGAACACGACCGTGATCACGGACGCGCCGTAATGGAAGGCGTAATTGTCGTACGCGATGTCGACGCCTTCCTTCCGCGCCTTATAGATCGCCCGGAGCATTTTGTCGAGGAGCTTCCAGCTCCTCTGCCCCGTGAAAATGAGATGGCTGTATTCCGTCCGGACGCCGGACTTCCGCGCGATATCGATCGCCTCGTCGAGACCCATCTCGAGATGCGACTTCTTCGTGAGCAGCGGATAGTCGGCGCTCACGACCGAACAGGCGCGCGGATGGATCGTGAGGATCCCGCCGTACTTCGCCACTTCCTTCGCGAAGGCGATGATCTCGTCTTCCTTCGCGTAGCGGTCGGGCTCATACATGAAGCCGAGGGAGCCGCCGAACGCGCCGTTTTCCATGGCTTCGCGCACATAGGCAAGCTCTTTTTCGATCTGTTCCGCCGTATAGGGCGCCGGATCGTAGCCGGTCATCCCGGCGCGCACGGAGCCCTGCCCGATGAGCGGGACGATATTGACAAAAAGCTTTCCTTCCACATTTTCTTTGAACGAAGCGAAACTGCCGGGCTTCTGCGTATCGAAAAGGCCGCCGCCCATCTTGTCGCGGTACGGGGTGTCCGGCTCCGCGCCGAAGGGTGAGAAGCTGCAGTTGCCGGTGATCTGCGTCGTGATGCCCTGCATGACGAACGGGCGGAAGAACTTTTCCGCGTCGTCCCGGACGCAGAAGAAATCGTTGTGGGAATGCGCGTCGATCAGGCCCGGGCACATCATTTTCCCGGTAAGGTCGACCGTTACGTCCGCCGCCTCTTCGATCGTGCCGCCGGCCGAAAGGATCCGGTCGCCTTCGATGAGGACGTCTCCTTTGTGCGGCGCGCTGCCGGTGCCGTCCACGATCGTTCCGTTTCTAAATAATGTTTTCATTTGACTTTCCTCCATCGACGGACGTCAGTTTTTCATGACATCCGGAATCCAGTTATTTCGAGCATGTCCGCATCACCGCGAAGTACCGCGGCATGCAGTGCGGCGTGGACTATGCGGAAGGCTTCCGGATCGCCAACGACGCCTACCGGATCCGCCCGATGCGGCTGCTGCCGTAAACACAGCGGCCTACTTGATCAGTTTTTTGATGATGATCCGGATGAGGCTGAGACCTATCATCACCACGGCGACGTTCATGCCCTTGTGCGCCAGCGCCACATCGGTCTGGTGGAACGCAATGTAGAGGCTGCCGCCCAGGCCGGCCATAAAACCGAGGAATGACAGCGGTGCCCAGAAACCGAAGAAGAACA
>JAFOIS010000180.1 GCA_017420605.1 Lachnospiraceae bacterium
CAAGATCTATCTGAGTGCGATCCTCGACCTGTACGATAGAAGGATCGTGTCGTTTGTCATCAAAGATTCGAACAATAATGCCTTGGTATTCGAGACCTTCGATGCGGCCATTCAGGAGAATCCGGAAGCAAGGCCACTGTGTCACTCGGATCGTGGATTCCAATATACCAATCGCGCCTTTCACGCTAGGCTTGAAGCCGCAGGGATGACCCAGAGCATGTCCAGGGTAGCCAGATGTATTGATAACGGACCAATGGAAGGATTTTGGGGGATACTGAAGAGGGAGAGATACTATGGCAGGAGATTCTCGGACAGAGCCGCTCTGGAAAAAATGATCGCGGATTATATCGACTACTATAATAACGAACGGTTGCAGCGAAACCTTGGTGTTCTTACACCAATGGAGAAACACGAACAGTATCTGGCGGCAGCATAAAAATTGCCACCAGATCAAAGGATCTGATGGCAGAGAGTTTTTGCTTTTTTAATTGTCTACTTGACGGGTAGCGGTTCACGGCGATCTGTACGAGGGGTGATTTTTGACATACGTAAAGCAGAAAGGAGGCACTTTTTTACGAAGTGCCTTCCCTCACAGGTTCCCGTTTTCGTCGAACACAAGCTCTTCCGGTCCGCTGACGACGGACAGGTTCGGATGCGCCTCCGCTTCCGGCAGCATGGCCTCGGAGATCTGGATCTCACCGAGCGACAGGGTGTTTTTGATGCGGATGATCCGCGGGGACGCCGGATCCACGTCGGTACAGGACTTCACACAGAGCGCGATCGCGCTGCGGTCGTCCGGCATGACCAGCGGCATTCTGGAAAAGGAAAGCGCCTTGGACGTGATGGAATTGGGATAGGTCTTTGAAAAATCGATCGCCTCATAAAACTTTTTGGAAATGACGTCCGCCGCGCCCATACCGTACGCGCTGCCGTGCGAGGCCTCGCTGATCGAAAGGATGCAGCGCAGCTGGGCCTTGATGCCGCCCGAGGCATAGACCGTCGCGAAGGCGCCGGAAATGTTCGGGTCCATCCCGCCGCCGGAGATGTTCTTGCCGATCTCGTCGACGACGAGCACGTCGCAGCTGTCGAAATAAAGCTGCGGCATAAGGCGGAAGGCTTCTTTGAGGAGCTTCGGTTCCCCCTCTTCGATCTCTTCGCTGCGGAGAACGGCGATCTTCGCGGTCTTATCGAACGCATTTTCCAGAAGGCCGACGCCCAGGACGACCGGCGCGTTCGAAAGATAGACTTTTCCGAACGCCGGTATATTTTTCGCCATGTATTTGTAGCCCGCGCTGTGGCAGGCTTCGGCGCCCTTCTGCTTGCCGAGGCCGATGGCCATCATTTTCATGAGGCCGCTCTCATACGGACCGCGGAAGGAAGTGTGCGGCTTGATGCGGTTGACGACGATGATCTTGTCCGCCTGCGCGGCATATTTGTCGAGATGCACAGGCCGGCCGTCTTCGGTATGGCCGATCACGACGGTTTCCATGGTGGCGCGGATCGGGCAGCCCGTGCTCTCTTCGGTCACGCCGTAGGAGCGGACGATGGCCTCCTGCCCTTCCGCCGTCGCCCCGCCGTGGCTTCCCATGGCCGGGATAATAAACGGAAATGCGCCCTGCGCCCTGCAGAAATCCGCGATGGTCCTAAGGACCGGCACAAGATTGTCGATCCCGCGGCTCCCGCAGGGAATGCAGACGGAATCGCCGGGGCGGATTCGTTCCGCCGCGCCGGCCGCGCGGAGCTTTTCCGTCAGGATCTTCGGCACGTCCTCCTTCGGGAGCGCCGTCTCGTCAAAATGCTGCCGCACCCGGTAAAAGCGCGGCAGGCGGATGTCCGTGACATATTGGGCCAATTCTTCAAACATGATTTATACCCTGTTCACAGCAGGACACTTTCCGGCACCGCGCTGCGCGGTGCCGGAAAATGTCCGATCATCATAATTACATATTCCCGGCAGCGCATGCCCCGGCAGAAAATATTGCGCCGGCGCCTGCTCCGGCAGTACTTATTCCGTCAGCGCCCAGACTCTGGCCGGAAGGCCCGTCGCGCCTTCGATGCGCGGATAGGACACGATGAGGATCGCGCCCGCCGGGGCGACCTTGTCAAGATTGCAGAGGACTTCGACCTGAAGCTTGTTCTGCGCAAGGACGTAGCGCTCGCAGGCAAGGTCGCCGGCCTTCGCGGCTTCCTTGGAAGCGTCGGTATCGAGGGTCTCATGACCGTTCGCGGCCGCATTTCTCGTCTCGAAAATGTATTTCAGGGCGTCAAGCGACCAGCCCGGGAAGTGCTCGGAGCCGTCCGGCGCGGCGCCGGAGAGTTTCTCCATATCCGGCCAGTTCTTGTACCAGTCGGTACGCAGCGCGACGAACGCGCCGTCCGGGATCTGGCCGTATTTCTTTTCATATTCCTTGATATCTTCGACCTGCACCGCGTATTCCGGGTCTTTTGCGACCTTGTCGGTGATGTCGATCACGCAGAGCGGGAAAATGAGATCGTTGACGTCGTACTTTTCCGACAGCGCGGCGCCCTTGATGAAGTGGCCCGGGAAGTCGATATGCGTGCCGAACTGGCCCGGGAATTTGAACGTCTGGATGAGGCACTCAAGCATCGGATTGCCCCAGTCAAAGCAGGTCTTGGAAAGCTCGACCGAGCCTTCCGGAATGCCGGACCAGAACGGGCTGTCATTGTTCAGGGAGTGCGAGAGTTCTACGAAGCGGTACTTCTTTGCCATGTCAAGGGCAAGCCAGAGCGGATACATAAGGGATCTCCTTTCCTGCTGATACGATATTGCCGATTGCGGTATTCCTGGCGGACACGGCACCGGATTTACAGGCTGCCGGATGACGCCGGGCATGCTGACGGACAAAGCCGGGCATGCTGACAGATGAAGCCGGGCATGCTGCCGGGCGAGTCGTGTACTGCCGGAAATCTGTGCTTTCATGATACACCCGCAGAGGGTGGTCATTCAAGGATTCATCACCAATTTCTGATATGCCCACGGGGCTGGATTTGTGCTATGATAATTCTCGGAAAAAGGCTCCGGTTCAACAGGACGATCGGCTGAATTTGCCGTTTGATTTTGCTGCCTGATCCGGCGGCCTGATAAAGCGTTCAGGCTTGATAAAGTGTTCAGGAAAGTGAGGAACATGGCATGAAGAAACTACTGACTGCGGAATTCCGTCATGAAACGGACCGGTTCTGTCCGGAGCCGGCAGACATGGCAGCCTATAAACTTCGTTGTTTCGTCGATGGAGCGGGATTTGTCCGGACGTTCCGCAACATCAAAAACGAGCCCGGCGCTTTCATCGACTTCTTCGGAGAGCGGGATGATATCGAACTCATTCCGGTGCTCGGCATGGAGGCGATGCCCTCCGGCCCGGTAACGGAAGACGTTTATGAATATGCAAGAACCAGGATCCTTAATGCGCTCCGCGAAGTGAAGCCGGACGGCGTCCTGCTTGCCCTGCACGGCGCGATGGTCGCGGAAGGCGGCCATGACGACGCGGAAGGCGATCTTATCGCAGACGTCCGCGGCATCGTCGGAAATAAAATCCCCATCGTCGTGACCCTCGATCTTCACGCAAATGTGACGCCGAAGATGGCCGCCATGGCCGACGCGCTCGTCATCTATGAGAATTATCCGCATACGGATATGTATGAGACGGGCCTCGTCGGTGCGCAGATCATGGACGGCGCGCTTTCCGGCAGGGTATGGCCGACGATCGGCTATCACCGGATCCCCTATCTTCTGCCGATGTTCCCGACGGAGCTTCCGGAGATCAAGGAATTCGAGGATCTCTGCAAAGAATATGAAGCGAAGGACGGCGTGCTCTGCTGCCGCCTTGCGCACGGCTTCTTCCCGTCGGATATCGAAGAAATGGGCATGAGCGTCGTTGCGGTCACGGACAATGATCCGGCATACGCGCAGAAGATCGCCGATACGATCGGTGACCTCATCTGGGAAAAGAGAACGCAGCTCGTCCGGCATTTCCCGACGCTCGACGAAGCGCTGGCCATGATCGACGAGCCGCATACCGAAAAGGGACCGCTCGTCATCGCGGACGCGTCCGACAACCCGGGCGGCGGCGGACTGTGCGACACGACCCATCTTCTGCGCAGCATTCTCGAAAAAGGGATCACCGGCGTTGCGTTCGCGTTTATACGGGATCCGGAGAGCGTTCGGAAATGCGTATCCGCCGGTGCCGGCGCCGACGTGGACCTTATGCTCGGCGGCATGAGCGACCCCGCGTTTTCCGGCGGCCCGCTCCCGGTACGCGCCCACGTCATCAGCCTCCATGAAGGCTTCTACTGGAATCAGGATGAAATGAACCAATACGCGCGCAGCCGTCTCGGACTGACCGCCGTGGTGGAGATCGCGGGCAATAAGGTCCTCGTCACCTCGAACCGGCCGCAGCCTTTCGACGCCGAGGTATTCCGCAGCGTCGGCATCATGCCGGAACGCCAGAAGGCGCTCGTCGTGAAATCGGCGGTCCACTACCGCAATTCGTACCGGAAGTTCGCGCGGAAACTGGTCGAGGTGAATCTCCCCGGCTACGTCGTGCCGGTCGCGGACGGCCTTACCTTCCGGAACTGGAAAAATAAATGACAGTATGTCTGCAGGGCGTTCTGCCCTGCATTTTCATGGTTGACGGAAGGTCCGGCATACGATAAGCCGGCAGCACGGGAAAGGAAACAGATATGCTGGAACAACATATTCAGAACTGGTACGATCAGCACGCGCAGGAGGTCATGGACTTCTCGAAGCGGCTCTGGGAACTCGCGGAGACGGCGCTCCTTGAATACGAATCCTGCCGCCTGACCGCCGCATTTATGGAAAAATACGGTTTCCGGGTCACGACGTATAACTGTATCGACAGCACGAAACCGGCAAATACCGTCGTTGCCGAACGGGGATCCGGGCATCCGGTCATCGGGATCATCGGCGAGTATGACGCCCTGCCGGGTCTCGGGCAGGAAGCGGTGCCCTATCCTTCCCCGAAGGAAGGCAACGGACACGGCTGCGGGCATTCGCTCATGGCGCCCTCCTGCGGTTCGGCCGCGATCGCGCTCAGCGAAGCGATGGAGGCCGCCGGCCTTCCGGGGACCGTGAAGTTCTTCGCCTGCCCGGCGGAGGAGACGGTCGAAGGCAAGATGCATATGGCCAGGGACGGCATTTTCAACGGTCTCGACTGCTGCATGGCCTGGCATCCCAAGAACGTGGATCTGCAGGTCCGGGAGAATATCCAGAATTCCCTCTGCAACATGAAGGTCGAGTTCTTCGGCAAGGCGGCCCACGCCGCCTCGGTGCCGTTCGAAGGCCGCAGCGCTCTCGATGCCTGCGAGCTGATGAACGTCGGCGTCAATTATCTGCGCGAGCACGTCGACCCGACGACGCGCATGCATTACACGTACCTGGCCGCCGGCGAAAAGCCGAACATCGTGCCCGCATACGCCGCGCTCCATTATTTCCTCCGGACCAAAGACATGAAATACGGCTATGAGGTCCTCGACCGCGTGAAAGCCGTCGCGGAAGGCGCCGCGCTCATGACCGGCACGACCTGCAAGATCACCGTACACGTCATGGTGCCGGGCTGCATCCAGATCTCGTCCTTTAACGATTTCTTCTATGAAGCCATGAAAAAAGTTCCGCCTCTTACCTATACGGAGGAGGAACTGGCGTTCGCGAAAGAAATGTTCAAAAACGTGCACGGCCGGGAGCCGGAGCCGGGTGAGACCTATCTCCCGACCGGTATCGTCAAGCCGACCGGGAAGCACGTGAACGCGCCGGTCTCCACCGATGCGGGATGCGTCACGCGCCTTACGCCGACCTCCCGCCTCCACGGCTGGGGCTGGGTAACGGGCATCCCGGGGCATTCCTGGGCGACGGTCGCCTGTTCCGGACATACGATCGGCCTCAAAGCCGCGGTACAGGCGGGCATGGCGGTCGCGCAGTGCGGGTTCGACATTGCCAAGGATCCGTCCGTCATTGAAGAATGGCGCGCCGATCTTGACCGGCAGCTCGCAAAAGAAGGCGATATCCGGCCGATCTACCCGGAAAGGATCCACTGATCAGCGAGACATGACGCTGTAGGAAAGCTCCGCCGCGGAAATGTCCATGTTGCAGGAAAGCCGGAAGAAACGGACCGCCGTCATGAGACGGCTGATCAGAACGAGCGTCTGCCGCATGGCGGCTGCGTCCATCGGGCGGTAGGTCTGCTGCATCAGTATGGGCAGCGCTTCCTGCGCGGAGATCTCCCTGATGCTGTTTTCTTCCGCGCGCTCCAGGATACAGACTGCTTTGAGCGGCACACAGATATTTGTGCTTAAATGATGCTTGCCGTCCCAGGGCGTGCCGAAGATCTCCGCCGCGGAATCCGATACCCGGATCAGCGGCTTGTCATCGTTGATCATGACGGCGCGGTCTCCCAGAAGCTCCCGCCAGAGTCTGGTATGGGTGCTCTTGCCGGTGCCGCTCCTTGCGGTGAAGAGATAGGCCTGCCCGTCGACGGCGACGGCGGAGCCATGGAGAAGCAGAGTGTCCCAGAACGGCATTTTCTCCACGATCTTGCGGTAAACGGCCAGGCTCTCGTGATTTCCGCGTCTGATGTTTTCGAGCCTTTCGCGCGTCCCGGGATCCGCATTCCGGTAAGCTTCCTCCCGCTTTATCCCATTTTCCGCATCGGAGTCCGGGTCTGCCGGGCCGTATTTCCGTTCGAATTCTCTTTCCCGCTCAGACTTTTCGATCTCAAACGCGATGTCCTCTTCCGTGGTCCGCACGACAAGATCCGGTTCGGCGGACGCGCCGCCGGCGTCCTCTTTTAGCGCGTAACGCCGGCAGAGAACATGCACCGTGTCACAGAGCGATATGATCCTGATATTCTTTTCCGCTATTCGATAGAGACCTTCCATCGGACCTTCCCGTTTGCCTTGCGAATCTGTGCCTTTGCCTCATGCGTAAGTCATAAAGGCTTACCCTTATCCGTACCCTTCAGTCCACGCCGCGGATCCCGACGTGCTTTACATACTTTCCGGCGATCGCCGCGTATTTCGTAAGATCGTCCTTCGACGGCGCGTGGAGATTCCCGAACGGCACGGTGTCCCGGTCAGTGAAGCACTGCAGGTAATAATGCGGTGCGCCTTCGATGAACTTCCCGTTCTCCTCGAAATCGGCGGCCTCATGAAATTCCTTCA
>JAFOIS010000181.1 GCA_017420605.1 Lachnospiraceae bacterium
ATTTCCGGCCTCATCGGTCCGGTCACGCACCAGCTGTGCAACATGGCCTACGCCGTGACCGCAGCGGTCGGCGGCTTCCTTGTCGTCCTCCGGAATTTCGACATCGGCGGCCTTGCCGTCTCCCTCAACTACACGCGCACCTTCAACCGGCCGGTCAACGAGATCTCGATGCAGCTGAGCACGATCTATTCCGCGCTCGCCGGGTTCGAGCGGATCGAAGAGATCCTGAAGATGGAAGGAACGGAAGCGGAAGTCCTTGAAAGCGCTGAAAGCCGCGGAAATCCTGACGCGGAAACGGCGGAAGGTGCGGCAGAGAGCACCGGCCCGTCCGGCAATACCGTCCTGCGCGGCGACATCGACCTCTCCCGCGTCACCTTCGGCTATGTGCCGGATATTCCGGTCCTGCGCGACATTTCCCTGCACGCGCGCCCCGGGGAGAAGATCGCCCTCGTCGGCTCGACCGGCGCGGGCAAGACGACCGTGACGAACCTGCTCACCCGGTTCTACGGGATCGACAGCGGCAGCATCACGATCGACGGCCGGCCGATCGAAAGCATCCCGCTTGCCGTTCTGCGCGGCAATATCGCCATGGTGCTGCAGGACACCCATCTCTTTACCGGCACGGTCCGCGAAAACATCCGCTACGGACGGCCCGGCGCTTCCGACGATGACGTCGTTGCCGCGGCGAAGGCCGCTTCGGCGCATTACTTCATCCTGCGTCTTAAGGACGGGTACGATACCGTCCTCACCCACGACGGCGCCTCCCTCTCCCAGGGACAGCGCCAGCTCCTCGGCATTGCCCGCGCGGCCATTTCCCATGCCCCGATCCTGATCCTCGACGAAGCGACGAGCTCCGTCGACACCCTGACCGAAAAACACATCGAAGAAGGCATGGACGCCCTCATGTCGGGGCGGACGACCCTCGTGATCGCGCACCGCCTGTCCACGGTCCGCACGGCCGACAACATCCTCGTGCTCGAGCACGGGCGTATCCTGGAGAGCGGCAATCATAAAACGCTCCTTGAAAAAGGCGGCCGCTACGCCGATCTGTACCGCGAGATCGCGGAACTTGACTAAGCATGAAGGGAATGATATACTCCGTGCAAGCGCTCTTCGGCGCTTTCCATAGTTTACGTTTCGCGCGCGACGGATCCGCCAGGTAGATCCGGATCCTTAAGGAGACTACGATGCCGCAGCAGGGTGCGCAGGCGGAGAATGCCATCACGACCGGTGTGATCTGGAAACAGATCCTGGTCTTTTTTTTACCGATCGTTGCCGGATCGGTCTTTCAGCAGCTCTACAACATGGTCGACACGATCGTCGTCGGCCATTACGTCGGTACGCATGCCCTGGCCGCCGTCGGCAACGCCGGCCTCATCACGCAGCTGATCGTCGGCTTCTTTGTCGGCGTCGCCTCCGGCGCGACGGTCGTCACGGCCCAGTATTACGGGGCCGGACTTCCGGGGCGCGTTTCCGACGCCGTCCATACCGCAATGGCGCTCTCCCTCGTATTCGGCGCCCTCGTGACCGGTCTCGGGATCCTGACCGCACGCCCGCTGCTCCTTCTCATCCGGCAGCCGGCGGAGCTTATCGACGATACGGTGCTCTACCTCAGGGTCTTCTACGCGGGCGTGACCGGCGCCATGGTCTACAACATGGGCACGGGCATCCTGCGTTCGGTCGGCGACTCGAAACGGCCGCTCTATATCCTGATCGCGGCAAGCCTTGTCAACGTCGTACTGGACCTTCTCTTCGTGCTCGTCTTCCACTGGGGCATCTTCGGCGTCGCGCTCGCCACGGTGCTCTCGGAATTCATTTCCGCGCTGCTCATCGTGATCTGCCTGTTCCGGACGAACGATTCCTATAAGCTGCATCTCCGGAAGCTGCGCCTCCACTGGCGCATTTTCCTCGAGATCATCCGGATCGGCCTGCCGGGCGGATTCGAATCGATCCTCTACGTCAGTTCGACGCTCATCATCCAGTCCGCGGTCAACGGTTTCGGCACGTCCATCATCGCCGCCTGGTCGACCACCGGTAAGATCGACAGCGTCGTCTGGCTCGTCATGCAGGCCTTCGGCATCGCGATCACGACCTTCATCGGCCAGAATTTCGGCGCGCAGCGGTACGACCGCGTAAAACAGTGCGTCCGCACGGGCCTGCTCATGAATTTTGCCAGCATCGCGGTGCTCAGCGTTTTCGTGTATTTCACCTGTCCGTTCCTCATGCGGATCTTCACGGACGATACGGAGGTCATTTACTGGGCGTCCTACATCATGCGGTACTTCGCGCCGTTTTATGTGGTCTACGTCGTGATCAGCGTGCTCTCCAGCACGATCCGGGCCTGCGGGGAAGCGTTCCCGCCGATGCTCGTCACGACGCTCGGGATCTGCGGCTTCCGTATTTTCTGGATGTTCGCCGTCCTGCCGCACCGGCATACGCTCGGCATGGTGTCGCTGAGCTTCGGGACGTCGTGGATCCTCACGGCGACGGTGTTTACGATATACTATCTCCGCATGCGCTGGATGAAGCGGTGCATTGCGAGAATGGAAGGATACAGCGTTCACGGAAGGAGACTTTAAATGATAAAGAATAAGGAACTGATCGAACGGTTTCTGCGGTATGTAAAGATCGACACGAAGTCGGATGAAGATTCGGGGTGCGTCCCGTCGACCGCAAAACAGCATGACCTCGCGCGGCTGCTTGATAAGGAGCTCCGGGAGATGGGCATGCCGGAGGTGATCTATGACACGGAGCACTGCGTCATTTACGCATATCTGCCCGGAAATGATCCCGCTTCGGAAAACGACGCGATCGGCTTCATTTCCCATATGGACACCTCGCCTGCCGTAAGCGGCGAAAACGTCCGCCCGCGGATCCTGGAAAACTACGACGGCAGGGACAGCCTCCTTGATCCGAAGGATTTCCCGGTGCTTGCGAAGCATATCGGGGAGGACCTCATCGCCACCGACGGCACAACGCTCCTCGGCGCGGACGACAAGGCCGGCGTCGCGGAAATCATGACCATGCTCTCCTATTTCCTTTCGCATCCATGCGTCCCGCGCCGGCCCATTGCAGTCGCGTTTACCCCGGATGAGGAGATCGGCCATGGCGTCGATCATTTCGACGTGACGAAATTCCGCGCGCCGTTTGCCTATACGGCCGACGGCGGCGCCTTCGGCGCGATCGAGTACGAGACCTTCAACGCGGCGGCCGCGGAGGTCGCGATCCGCGGACGGAGCGTCCATCCCGGTTCCGCGAAGGGCCTCATGATCAACGCCGCCATCGTCGCAACGGAATTCAACGCCCTTCTGCCGGATATGGAACGTCCGGAGCATACCGAGGGACGGGAAGGCTTCTACATGCTGATGGACATCGGCGGGGAATGCGAAACGGCGCACCTTTCGTATATCGTCCGCGATCACGACAGAGACCTCTTCGAAGCGCGGAAAGCGAAAATGGAAGAGATCACGCGGAAACTCAATGAAAAGTACGGGGAAGGGACCGTCTCCCTCACCCTCACCGATCAGTACTACAACATGGCTTCCGTCGTGCTGCAGTATCCCGCCCTCCTCCGCCGCGCCGAAGAGGCGATCCGCTCGCTCGGCACGGAGCCGTATTCGGAACCGGTCCGCGGCGGCACGGACGGGTCGCGGCTCTCCTTTATGGGACTGCCCTGCCCCAACCTTGCGACCGGCGGCTACAATTACCACAGCCGCTATGAGTTCGCGAGCATCCAGGAAATGGAAAAATGCTGCGAAACGCTGATCCGGATCGCGAAAGCGGGCTGATAAGGCATTCTTTCCAACCTGCGGCAAATATGGTACGATATGGACGTCGCACCGATGGACCGCACGAACGGATCACACAGATAGCCCCGCGCGGATAACATCGCACCGGCATAAAACCTGATCAAAAAAGGAGAATTAACATGTCAGATTTCCAGGGCGTATCAAAAGAGACCATAGGCAGCCTTTCTGCGGCATATCAGAAAGATCCTCTTTGCCGCGCTATGACAAACGCGCTCTACAAAACGAGCGTTTTCAACGTTTCCTTCCGTCCGCAGAGCCGGCAGAGCGCCCAGTTTGCGTTTTCGATCGATATTCCGACGATGGAAGTCACCAACCAGAAGCGGAGCGGCCGCTGCTGGATCTTCGCCGCGCTGAACGTTCTGCGCGAGCGCGTCGCCAAAGCCTGCAATATCGAAAAGTTCGAGCTTTCGCAGAACTATATGGCTTTCTGGGACAAGTTTGAGAAGGCCAATTATTTCCTGGAAAGCGCCATCGACCTCGCGGACCGGCCGGCGGACGACCGGCTGCTCACCTTCATCCTTGAGACCGGTATTGCCGACGGCGGTCAGTGGGATATGTTCGTGAACCTCGTCGTCAAATACGGCGTGGTGCCGAAGGCCGCCATGGAGGAGACCTTCCAGAGCAGTTCGACCGGGGAAATGAACCGGCTGCTAAATACCTACCTCCGCAGATGCGCCGCCGCCTTCCGCGCCGCGAAGGCAAAAGGGGAAGACCCGCGGGCGCTTAAGGGCGCGATGCTCGAAGATATCTATAAATACCTGTGCATGAACTTCGGCGAGCCGCCGAAGACCTTCGATTTCGAGTATTACGACAAGGATAAGAACTATCATATCGACCGGGGCCTTACCGCGCAGGACTTCTTCGAAAAATACGTCGCCGCCGATCTTACGAACGACTATATCAGCCTGACCAACTCCCCGACGCAGGACAAGCCGTTCTATCAGAACTACACGATCGACTATCTCGGGAACGTTGCGGAGGGCCATCCTGTCCAGTATCTCAACGTCCCGATGGAAGACCTCAAGGAAGCGATCCTTGCGTCGCTTCGTGACGGCCAGATCGTCTGGTTCGGTTCCGACGTCGGCCACAGCGGCGACCGGGAAATGGGGATCTGGAGCACCGAATGCTTCGATTATGAAGGCAGCTTCGGCATGAAGTTCGACATGACCAAGGAAGAGACGCTGGATCTCCGTCAGAGCGCCATGAACCACGCCATGGTCATCACCGGCGTAAACCTGGATGAAAACGGCAAGCCGCTCAAATGGAAGATCCAGAACAGCTGGAGCGACGAACACGGCGAAAAAGGCTTTTATCAGATGAGTGCCGACTGGTTCGACCGCTACGTCTTCCAGGCCGTCGTACAGCGCAAATATCTGCCGGAAAAGATCCTTGACGCCCTGGATACCCTGCCGCTGCACTTCTATCCGTGGGACCCGATGGGAACGCTTGCGGACTGAGAATGAACATGCCTGCTACTCCCGATACAGGGATGGATAAATCCCTTCCGTATTTCGGACTTATCATGACGCAGGATGCACCCGCGGTGCATCCTGTCTTTCCGCTTCCGGAAGGATATGCCTTCTCTCCCTTCCGCGGGGAATATATCCTTGCCTGGGCGCGCCTCCAGACGGCGGTCGGGCAGATGGAAAACGTGCCGGATGCGGTGCGCTGCTTTATCCGGGATTTCCTGCTCACCGATGCGTTTATAACGCCGGCGGACAGCGAAACCGGTGTACCCGGACCAAACGCGGCGGAGGGGACCGCATCCGGCAGCGGAAACAGCAAGCCGGACCTTGTGTCTTTTACCGCCGCCGTTCTTTCCGGGGAAGATCTGTCCGCATA
>JAFOIS010000182.1 GCA_017420605.1 Lachnospiraceae bacterium
CTCGCCCTCGTTCCGGATCGCGGACAGCTTGTATACGCCGCCGAAACTCGGATTGTCGGAGGCGGTGATGAGCTTCGTGCCGACGCCCCAGGAGTTGATCTTCGCGCCCTGCAGCTTCATCGAGGAAATGAGGTACTCGTCAAGGTCGCTGGAGGCGGAAATGAGCGCGTCGCCGAAGCCCGCCTCGTCGAGCATCTTGAAGGCCTTCTTGGAAAGATACGCCAGGTCGCCGCTGTCCATGCGGATGCCGTATTTGCGGGGTTTCAGCTCGATGCCTTCCGCCTGCATCTCCTTAAAGACGCGGATCGCGTTCGGAATGCCCGACTTTAAGGTATCGTACGTATCGACGAGCAGCGTGCAGGCGTTGGGATAGAGCTTTGCGTAGGCCTTGAAGGCGTCGTACTCGGACGGGAAGCTCATGATCCAGCTGTGCGCGTGCGTGCCGAGGACCGGGACGCCGAACATCTGGCCTGTGAGGACGTTGGAGGTGCCGGCGCACCCGGCGATCACGGCGGCTCTCGCGCCGTAGATACCCGCGTCCGGACCCTGCGCGCGGCGGAGGCCGAATTCCATGATCACGTCGCCCTGCGCCGCGTGGCACACGCGCGACGCCTTGGTGGCGATGAGAGACTGGTGGTTCACGATATTGAGAAGCGCCGTCTCGAGGAGCTGGGCTTCCATGATCGGGGCCACGACCTTCACGAGCGGTTCGCGCGGGAAGACGACCGTGCCTTCCGGAATGGCGTAGATATCGCCGGTAAAGTGATAGCCTGCGAGATAGTCGAGGAAATCCTCTTCGAAAATGCCCAGTCCCCGGAGATATTCGATATCTTCATAGGAAAAGCGCAGGGATTTGACGTATTCGATCACCTGTTCAAGACCGCAGCAGATCGCGTAGCCGCCGTCGCAGGGATTGGTGCGGTAAAAGGCGTCAAAGACAGCCGTCTGTTTGAGCGGGTTCTTGTAATAACCCTGCATCATCGTCAGTTCATAAAGGTCGGTAAGCAGTGTCAGGCGTTCTGCACGCATAGATCGTCTCCTTGTTCTGGCCCGGCGGGCCGTGCGGAAAGCGGTGACGGCGCGCGCGGGATATGGTATACTGTGTCTGTAGTGCTATTTTACTCTCGCAAAGACTGGGAAGCAAGCGGGATTCGGAAGGGACGGCATGCTGTATCGGATCTACCGGAAAATACTGGGAGAAAATGAAGACCTGCGCGATGGCGCGGTCCGGCGCCGCGCGGGGATCGCCTCGGAAGCGATCGCGTGCGTCTCTCTCCTTATCCTGTATGCCGTAAAGATGATCCTCGGGCTTTCCCTTCATTCCATCGCGGTCCGCGGGGACGCGATCCATAATCTGGGCCTTGCCGCCGCGTGCCTTTTCCGGATCATCGACCTTCTGAGAGCGGACAGGCGGGGGACGGAAAAAGAAAAGAAGGGCCTTCGGAACGCGGAATACATCGTTTCGTTTGTGACGGCGTTCGTCCTCTTTGAGCTTTCTTTTTCCTATTTTATAAGGGCGATCGCCGCGATCCCGGGACCGGCGGAGTTTACGGGGAGCATCCTGTGGGCCTTTGTGCTTGCCGGCCTTATCGTTTTCCGGTTCTATTTTTCCTCATTCGCAGGCTGGGCCGGCCGGAAGCTGAACCGGCGCCCCATCCTCATGCTTGCAAACCACGCGCGCTATGACGGCGTCTATACGGCGCTGACGGTTCTGGTCCTGCTTTTCAGAAGGCTTTTCTCCTGGAACCTGGACAGCTTCGCGGCGCTGGTCACAACGCTTGCCGCCATGTGGTCCGCGGTCTCGATCGCGATCGACGCCGTACGGAGCGCGATCGAGGAAAAAGTCAGTCCGGAACTGATCCGGAATATCCGGCAGGACATCCGGGAATATGACGGCGTGATCGGGATCGGCAGCCTTTCCGCAAAGTTTTACGGCCGCGGCCGGCACCTCGTATCGGTACGGATCAAGGTCCCGCGCGAGATAGAGGCGGCGGAGACGGAGAAGCTCGTCCATACGATCGAGGAGGAGATCGGTGAGAAGCATGGTGTTACGCTCGTCCTGCACGTCGACCCCATCGAGACCGGCGACGAAGAACTGCTTCTTACAAGGAGCGCCCTGGAGACGGCGCTCGAGAATTATGACGAGAGTATTTCCTTCGATCACTTCCATATCGTCCGCGGCAGAAGCTTTACCAACCTGATCTTCGATCTTTACGTGCCGGCCGAGTATAACGACGATCAGAAAAAGGACATCACGAATTTCATCCGCCGCACGATGCGGGAGAGAAACCCGCGCTACAGCTGTGTGATCAGCGTGGAAGGAATGTAAATGCGGCGGCGGTAATACCTCTTCCGCTCGTTGATTTTTTCGAAAAAAACCCCTTGCCAAGGCAAGGGAAGTACGCTATAATCACACGGTACGCGAAATAATGGGCTATCGCCAAACGGTAAGGCAACGGACTCTGACTCCGTCATTTCCAGGTTCGAATCCTGGTAGCCCAGCGCAGAGACCTTTCGGGAATCCTCCCGGAAGGTCTTTTTTTGCGTGCGAAAACCCGTCGCGGGGAAAATGACGCGCGCAAACTGATCTATCGATCATTTAAACGGTCAAGGCCCAAACGAAAGTTTATCCGAGATTGAGAAGAGCACCGATTCCTGTTACAATTAAAACAATACTTGAATCATACGGGAGGAGGAAAGCATATGGTCATGATACCAAAGCTGTTCCGGAACACAAAGACTGTAAAGCGGATACAGGCATATATGACGGATACCTTTGACGAGGTGCTGCATACGACCCTGAATCCTGACGGACCCGGCGCGATCCGGATCCATCTGATCCCGCCGAAGAGGGAGGAAAACGCCCTGAATCCGTCGGTCGTGATCGTGAACGGCGCCGATATCGTGCCGGTCGGCTTTGCCTGGGCCGTGATCCTTGCCGAAATGATCCGCGAAACGAACCATTACGACGGAAAAGAGATCGGAGAGGCGGATATTGAAAAGATCCTGGACCGTGCGGCGGAAAGCGCGAAGCAGATCATGCCGTTCTTTTCCGTAAAGAGACTCCGGGAAGACGCCGGCACGATCTTTGAGACGCTCCGGCAGATCGCTTACCGCGAAGAGGTCACGACGGACGTTTCCTATATGAGCCTCGGCGATTACGCCGCGTTCATGAAAGCGCCGCATCGCATGGACCTTCTGGTCAGCGCCATGACGAAAGACGGGAGATGGCACTGCAACCAGAAATGCGTGCACTGCTACGCGGCGGGGCAGGCGCTTTCCGGGGAAGCGGAGCTTTCCACGGAGGAGTGGAAGCGCATTCTCGACAAATGCAGGGAGATCGGGATCCCGCAGGTCACCTTTACGGGCGGGGAGCCGACCATGCGCGAGGATCTCGCCGAACTCATCGGCTATGCGCGCTGGTTCATTTCCCGTCTCAATACGAACGGCATAAAGCTTACGGAAGAGTATTGCCGCTCGCTGCGCGAGGCGGAGCTGGACAGCGTACAGATC
>JAFOIS010000183.1 GCA_017420605.1 Lachnospiraceae bacterium
CGGGGTTCGTGAGCACGATGCAGCGGGTCTTCGGCGTGATGTATTTTTCAAGCTCACTGACGACGATCTGATACCCGTTCTCGGGAGAAAGCGGGCAGAAGACGTTCTTCGCGCCCATCATGACGACGTCGTTGATGTTCTCCGCAAAGGTCGGATCGAAGTTGATGACTTCGCTCTCTTCATTCGGATCAACGAGGGCCCGGATCGAAAGAAACAGTCCGAACGCGGAACCGGGCGTGATCAGGATCCGGCGCTCCGGGCCGATCGCAAGTCCGTTGAAGGCAAGGACCTTCTTTGCGATCGCTTCTTCAAAGGCACCCATGACATCCCCGCCGGGATAGTGCAGGAGATTGTCGTCCACCGCCTTGTGCAGCGCCGCCTTCACATCGTCCGGAAAGGCGCCGTCCGGCGCGAACATATCGGCCGCCATCAGCATGATGCCGTCCTTCGTCAGGTTCCGGAAAGGCGTGAAATCCGGAAAATACAGGTTCTTCCAGTTTTTGTCGTAACGCATGGGTCCCTCCTTTGAAAAAAACCGCCGTCCGGCAAGCCGGATGGCGGGACAGTTCTTTACGCTTCTTCTTTCTTTTTCGCGCGCAGGTGCAGGTACACGGTGTTGATCGAAATGCCGAGCTCCTTCGCGACGATCTCGACCGAATTCTTGATCCGGAAGATCCCCTGGTCGTACAGGATGGAAATGATCGCCTTTTTCTGCAGCGAGGGCAGGATATTCCGGTTTGATTCCACGGTCTTGCGCGCGTCCGCGACGGCCGCCGGGATCGTGTGTACCGGGTTGTCCGCGAAGTTCTCGGACTGCAGCTGCAGGTACTGGTTCATGCCCATCGACTTCAGGATGTCGATATACGGCGTGCTCATATAGAAGTTGATGCAGATCAGGCCGATGATCTGTTTTTCGCCGCGGATCGCGATCGTCGTCGACTTCAGCGGTTCGCCCTGCCGGTTCGTGCTGAAATAGGAGATGTAGCTTTCCTCGCTTTCCCCGTTCTCGATCGCTTCCAGCATCTTGAGAGCGAGGTCCGTGATCGGCGAGCCGACCGAGCGGCCCGTGTGATAACCGTTGATGATCCTGACGACGGAATGCGCGTAATCTTCAAGGGAATGCAGGACGATCTCGTAGCTGGAGCCGAGATAGTTCGCCAGTCCCTCGATCACGGTCTCGTACGATTTCAGAATGATCCGGTCGTTCGCTGAAAATTTTCTTCCGTTTTTTTTCATGATACCACCTGCTATTTTATGACACCGCATGTCACTGTAAATTTTTTCTTTCATTTTATCGGAGAAATGAAAGTTCTGCAAGGAAATTTCGCATAAAAAGAAGAAGAATTTGCATTTTATACAAATTTAATAATTACGTTTCGTGCGAAATGACGAAAATAAAATATATTAAAAAATAAAATTGACTGAAATAATTTACCGTATTATGATTGTTACAACGGAAATAACATATCCTGAACGTAGTACGACGGATCCGGGATCCGGAACGCCGGGGAAAGCATAACGACCTGCAGAAAATAGGAGGGTAACGTCATGAGAGTGATCAGCACCAAAGATGCACCTGCCGCCATCGGACCTTATTCCCAGGGCATGGTATCCGGGAATACCGTTTACTGCTCGGGGCAGATCCCGGTAGACCCGGCTACGGGCAACATCCCGGAAGGCATCGAAGCACAGGCTCATCAGAGCTGCAAAAACGTCGGAGCAGTCCTCGCTGCGGGCGGCAGCGGCCTCGACAAGGTCCTCAAGACCACCTGCTTTATCGCGGATATGGGCGATTTCGCCGTCTTCAACGCAGTCTATGAAGGCTATTTCGTATCGAAGCCGGCGCGCAGCTGCTGCGCGGTGAAGACGCTTCCGAAGGGCGTCCTTTGCGAGATCGAAGCGATCGCGGAACTGTAAACACGTCTCCGGGCGTATTCAGACCATAAAAAGAGAGGGCAACATGGAAGGTTTTACAAACAAAGAGATCAACTTTGACCTGCTCAAGAAACGCGCGTTCAACATGCGCTGGGCCATGGTCGACGACGGCGTCATCCCGCTGACGGCGGCCGATCACGATTTCCCGGTCGCGCCGGAGATCGTGAAGTCGCTCATCGACTACATCAGCGACGGCTATTTCCCGTACATTCCGAACCGCGGCACGGAAGAATTCAAGCACGCGATCGCGGATTTCACGAAGCGCCGCAAGAACGAAGACCTCAATCCGGACTGGATCCTGCCGATCGACTCCGCCGCTTCCGGCATGATGACGATCGCGCGCGCTTTTGTGAAGCCGGGCGATGAATGCATCGTGTTCGACCCGGTCGATTTCCTGTTCCGCACGAGCATGGGCAATGCCGGCGGCGAGATCAAACTGTTCCCGACCCAGATGACCGAGGACGGCATTTCACTCAAGGGCCTTGAAGATTACATCACCCCGAAGACCAAAATGATCGGCTTCTGCAACCCGCACAACCCGATGGGCATGCTGTATAAAAAGGAAGAACTGGAATACCTTCTCGACCTCTCCGAAAAATACGGCTTCTACATCATGAACGACGAGATCTGGTCCGACATGGTCTATCCGGGAAATGAGTTCCTGAGCCTCAACTCCTTCGGACCGGAGCGCAATAAGCGCACCCTGACCGTATACGGCCTTTCCAAGAGCTTCGGCCTTGCGGGCCTGCGCATCGGCGCGGTATGGGCGATGAACCAGGAGAACTACGACAAGCTCGTCGACGCCTCCTACGTCGATTCCACGATCGGCGGCATCAACCTGCTGTCCCAGGTCGCCGGCACCGTCGCGCTCAACCAGTGCGAATACCGCCTCGACCAGTTCATCGAGAACGTGACCGAAAACCGCAATTACGTCCTTTCCCGCATCGAAAAGATGCCGGGCATCAAATGCCACACGCCGCAGGCGACCTTCGTGCTCTTCCCGGACATCACCGAGACGGGCATGGATCCGGTGGACTTCGTGGATCTGCTTCGCGACAAGTACAAACTCTACATCGTTCCGGGCGGCGCGAGATTCTTCGGGCCGGGTTCGGAAGGACACGTGCGTATCTGCCTCGCCACGAGCATCGAGATCATCGAAGAGGCTATGAACCGTTTGGAACAGTGCATGAATGATATCATGTCTGCGAAACAGTAATACAAAGAGAGGGGAAAAATCATGGCAAAAATCTTAATCGCGATCCTTTATATCGCAGCGATCCTCGTGATCGGTATCCGCGCCGGCAAGAACGTCAAGTCGGCCGACGGTTTCGCAGTCGCGGACCGCAACATCCCGTTCTGGACCAACGTATTCTCGATGTCCTCCGCCTGGATCGGCGCGGGCGCGACGCTCGGCTGCGCTTCCATGTGCTATGCCTACGGCGTATCCGGCTTCTATCTGGCGATCGGCGTCGGCATCGGCGCGACGCTGTTCTCGCTCGTCTTCTCCAAGAAGATCCGTGAAGAGCAGGTCTCCACGATCCCGGAACTGATCCGTAAACACCTCGGCAACAAGTGCGCGGACGCGATCGCCCTTCTTGCGATCTTCTCCGTCTTCTCGGTCGTCGCCTCCCAGATCCGTTCGCTCGGCACGATCCTGACGATGTTCATCCCGCAGCTTTCCCTGCTTTCGGCCATTGTGATCATGACGGTCGTCATGCTGGTCTACACGGTCATCGGCGGCATGGTCGCCGCGACCAAGACCGATAAGCTCAACATTATGCTCATGGTCTTCGCGGTCATGATCATCCTCCCGATCATCGCCATCGTGAAGATGGGCGGCGTCGCCAACATGGCGCAGACCATTGCCGCTTCCGAACCGCTGAAGATGCAGATCGCCGGCACGGTCGGCTGGGGCACGATGCTCAGCTCCGCTCTGTATTTCGGAACCTCCAACATGATGAGCTCGGAGAACTTCCTCCGTGTCTGCGGCGCAAAGTCCGCCAAAGAAGCCCGCGGCGCTTCCCTGACCGCGACCTTCCTCATCTATATCCCGTACCTGCTGTTCGCCAGCTTTGTCGGCCTTGCGGGCGCAGCCCTCATTAAGGACCTCGGCACTTCCGATTCCATCCTTCCGGCCATGATCGACCAGCTCACCGGTACGGTCCTCGGCGCGATCCTTCTGGCAGCCCTTCTTGCGGCCGTCATGGGCACCGCCACTTCCGTTACGATGATGACCTCCATCATGCTCAGCCGCGACGTCGTCGGCCGCTTCAAGAAACTGGATGACAAGGGCATGCTGAATCTGCAGCGTGTCTTCATGATCATCGTTGCCGCAGCCGGCGTCGCCGTCGGTTACTTCGGTTCCTCCATCGTTTCCATCATGGAAGACGTCGGCGCTCCGGCCGGCGCGGCCCTTGTGCCGATCTTCTGCGGCATCTTCTTCTGGGGCAAGAAGATGAACGAAAAGGGCACCCTGATCACGATCCTTGTCGCGGTCGTCGCCACGCTCGCCTACTGGGCAGCCGGCTCGCCGATCCCGGGTGTTTCCCACTTCGTCTTCGGTCTTGTCTGCGCCACGATCACAATGTTCGTCGCGAACGGCATCTTCTACAAAAAGGGTGAACGCCCGGTCGCGTAAATGCGGCGGACCCGGCGGATCCTCCGGGATCCGCGCAGAAGAGAGCTGAAAGAGTACTTCCATAAGAAAGGAGTTTACCATGGGATTTATTGATATTCTGATCATTGCCATCGGCTGCGGCATCGGCGTTGCGGTGCTCTTCAACATGGCGAAGGAGACCTTCAAGAAATAAGGAATACGCGGCCGCCCCCCATGGGGCGGCCGTTTTCATGAAGCCCCGGACCGCGCGCGTGCGCGGTCCGGGACTTTTCTGCGGAAGAAAACGATTCCCGGCGGTCGGTGCGCGGACGCGCGAATGCGCAACTTTTTTGTTGCCTAGAAGGATAGTTTCGTGTATGATATGGAATGGTGTCATGTGGCATCATTAGATTTCCGTACGGAAAAAAGGAGAAAAATAATGGCGCAGAACCAGAATCTTAACGGTGATAACACCGATGAGATGGAGATCGATC
>JAFOIS010000184.1 GCA_017420605.1 Lachnospiraceae bacterium
AAAGATCTATATGCTCGGAAAAGCACCGTCCTATGTGGATGCAATGCCTTCCGCGGATGCTTCCTTCCTTGATCAGATGATATTCCTCGGTTTTGATACGGATGCGCTGGTCCGTGCGCTCGAGCCGTACCGTCTGGCGGACGTGCGCTATGTGAAAGACGGCACCCGTACGACGACGCTGCTTTCCCAGGTCAGGGAGGCGGACGGAAAAGAGTACGTCTTCCTTGCACACGGAAGAGCAGACCTCTGCCCGCCGTGCATGCCGGCAGAGGAAGAGAACGGACCGGCCGTGGAGATCACGTTCCCGGGCTGCCGGAAGGTGCGTCTCCTCGATACGATGACCGGGGAGATCCGGCTGCCGGAAGCCGTATCAGACGGAAGATCGACGGCCGTTTCCGTACACCTTGGCGCGGAAGAGTCCTTCCTTTTTGAACTGACGGAAGCGAAGGACGCCTATGACGACCGGAAAAGATCGCCCGGAAAGAAACTGCTTTCGGAAGAATATCTCCCGGTGCCGGACAGTTTTACAACGGAGGAGGACAATGTGCTGCTTCTGGACATGGTTTCTTCCTACGCGCTGGACGGGAAGGAAATGGGCGGTCGCGAAGAGATCCTGCGCGTCGACGATGCCGTGCGCGGACACCTTTCCATGCGCAGACGGACGGACGCGTTCCCGCAGCCGTGGCTGACCGGTACTGAAAATCCGAAGGATCACGAAGTCACGCTGCGCTTTACCGTCGTATCGGAGACGGACGTCCCTGCGGCGGATCTTGCGTTTGAAGGCGACACGGACGTCCGGATCAGCTGGAACGGGGAAGAGAGCCGGTGGAAGGAAGGCGGCTCCTTTATCGACCGCTCGATCCGCAGGATCCCGCTCGGTACGGTCAAAAAGGGCGAAAACATACTGGTGATGCAGATCCCGTTCGGCGTCATGACGAACCTCGAGTGGGTATATATCCTTGGAAACTTCGGTGTCCGTGTCATTGGAGACCGGGCTGTGATCACGGAGCGGCCGGAGAAGCTGTTCTACGGCGATTATACGCGGCAGGGCTTTCCGTTCTACGGCGGCAATATGGTCTATGAGACAACGTTTGAGTGCCATGCCGGATATGCGGAGATACGGTTCCCGCATTACGCCGGAACGCTTCTTGAAGTATCGGTCGACGGCGGGGCGTGGATCCCGGCCTTTACCGAGCCGGTCCATGCCGGCCTGGGATCTCTTGCTGCTGGTAGCCACCGTCTGTGTATCCGGGTATACGGCAGTCGTTTCAATACCTTCGGCCAGCTGCACAACTGCAACGACGGCGAACTCTACTGGGGTCCGAAAACGTGGAGAACGTCGTCGGATGCCTGGTGTTACGAATACCGGCTCAGGGAACAGGGACTTACCGCTGCCCCGATCGTCAGGGTGTTTTCAGACCCGAAAGGAGGGAAAACAGAATGAGCGGTCTTATGCTTGGTTTTTCGCGGGTCAATATCGATCCGCCCGTCGGGATCCCGATCCGCGGATACTTCGTGCCGCGTTATGCGAGCGGGATCCTCGATCATCTCCACATCAATATGCTGGCGTTCACATACGGGGACGCGCCGCGCGTTGCGAAGAAGCGTTATGTTCCGGATACCGGACGGTACGCGGAAGGGACGGCACCGGATCCTTCCGGCGCGATCCTTATGGCCTCGATCGATAACTGCGGGCTCGGCACCGGGGAGTGTACGGAGATCCGCAGGGAACTTGAGAAGAGCACGGGCGTTCCGTATGGGCGGATCTATATCCACAGTGACCATACCCATACGGCGCCGTTTACCGACCCGGGAAACGTAAGCGAGCCCGAAGCGTCGCTCATCCGCGAATACGCGCTCTTCCTGAAGCGACGGTTCGTGCTGGCGGCCGAAGAGGCGCTGGCGGATCTAAGAACGGCGAAAATGGGTTTTGCCATTGCGAAGGCCCCGGACCGTATCGCCTATATCCGCCGGTATAAAATGAAAGACGGAACGACCTGGACCTGTCCGCCGGTAGGCGACCCGAATATCGATCATCCGATCGGCACTCTGGATCAGCGGGTGAACGTCATTCGTTTCGACCGGGAAGGCGCGGATACCGTCGTCATCCTGAATTACGGTCTGCACGCGGATACGCTCAACCTGGACCTGATCTCGCCGGACTGGCCCGGGGCGCTTGCGAAGACGTTCGAAGCGGCGGTCCCGGACGCGAAGATCGTCACTTTTGTCGGAGCGCAGGGTGACGTCGGCAGTACGAACGTCCATCCTGTGCCGGGCGACATGAACGATACGCTGATCTCCTTCGATAATGAGATGAAATCGCCGGGCATGTGCCGGTTTGTCGGAAGGGCACTGGCGGGATCCGTCCTGCAGGTGTATGATAAAGTGGAATATGTCGATGTGGACGGGATCGGCGCGTTGGAAAAGAAGATCCGCGTAGCGGCCAATGTGCCGTCTCCGGAGCAGCTGCCGCTTGCCCATCGCTATAAGGCGTTGCACGACGCCGGACGGGACGACGAGATCCCGTATACGGCCATGGAACTGACCACGGTCGTGGCGGAGGCTTCCCGGATGTGCGCGCTGGAGAACGGGCCGGATCAGTTTGAATTTACGCTCACCGGCGTGAAGATCGGCCCGGTGGCGTTCTGCGGCATTCCGGGCGAACCGTTTACGGAGATCGGGCGGCAGGTAAAGAAGGCGGAAGGCTGGAGGCTCGTCTGCCCGACGATCAACACGAACGGAAAAGAAGGCTACTTCCCGATGAAGGAAGCCTTTGACGAAGGCGGCTATGAAGCGAGGTCCTCGAGATTCCGCGGGGGTGTCGCCGAGACCGTGATCGAAGGCAGCCTTGCGCTTCTTAGGGAACTCGGCGGCCGGAAGGAAATGTAACGACAGTTTGAAAGGAGACCGGATCGATGCGTGAACTGGTAAGGCAGGAGATCACAGACTGCAGCTGCGGGAGGATACACCGCTGCCCGATCAAAGAGATCGTGATCGGCAAGGAAGCGATCGGATCGCTCCCGGCTTTTCTTGCGGAATACGGCCGGCCGCTGCTCGTATTTGATACCAATACCCTGCGGGCCTGCGGCGAGGCGGTGAAGGCGGAACTCGATGCGGCGGGCTGCGCCTATGACAGTGTCCTGTTTTCCTGCAAAGAAGGGGAACTCGTGATTCCGAACGAGCAGGGCATATCCTGGATCGAGACCGCCATGAAGTCGGAAACGAAGATCCTCGTCGGCGTCGGATCCGGCGTCATCAATGACCTCTGCAAATATGTGAGTTTCCATCATGGTCTGCCGTATATCATCGTAGCAACGGCAACGTCCATGGACGGCTATGCGTCTTCCGGCGCGGCCATGATCCTCGCCGGCATGAAGGTGACGGTGCCGTGCCGTCCCCCGATCGCGGTCTTTGCGGATCCGCAGGTCCTCCGGAACGCGCCGGAAGAGATGATCGCGGCCGGCGCGGGGGATATCATCGGGAAGTACTCGAGCCTGATCGACTGGAGACTAGGCGCGCTCATCCGGAAAGAGGCATACTGCGCGGAGATGGATGAGATGACGATGAAGGAGGTCCGTCAGGTCACGGAAGATCTTTCGCTCATCCGGGAGCGGGACGCTGACGCGATCGGGCGGCTTATGCATTCCTTGGTCCAGATCGGCGTCGCGATGGCCTACGTCGGAAACAGCCGGCCGGGCTCCGGGAGCGAACACCATGTCTCGCACTTCTATGAGATCACCGGGATTGTACGGAACAGGCCGTATCTTGCGCACGGCATCGACGTGGGATATGCCGCGTACCTGACGATCGGCATGCGTCATTTCCTTGCCGCGCAGGATCCAAAGACCTTCACGCCGGGACCGACGCTCGAAGTAAGGACGCCGGTTCTTCGGGAAGTCTACGGCCTGCTTTCGGACGAGATCCTCTCGCTCCAGGAAAAGACCGGATTCTACCGGGAAGACAGAATGCCGCGGATCAAAGAGAAATGGGCGGAGATCCGCGCCATTCTTGAAACGTTCCCGACGGCGGAGGAGTATCTTGCCATGCTGAAGACGCTCGGCTTCCGCATGGAGGAATTCCGTGCCTTTTACGGAGAGGATTATATCCGGGAATCGATCCTCTACGCAAAGGACCTTAAGGAACGTTACACGCTCCTCAACCTGCTCGCGGACGTCGGCCTTCTGGATACCGCTGCGGATACGGCAATCAAAGCGCTTGCATAAGGCAGGCGCTATAAGAGAACGGCCGGCATCCCCATGAGGATGCCGGCCGGTTTATTTTGTCTGCACAGAAGACCTTCCGGAGGGACCGGTCAGGAAAGGGGCAGGATGCATGTGGCGCGGACCCCGGGCGTTTCGACAAAAGAGAGCTCCCGAAGCGCGCTGCCGTCACGGCGGTAGATCGTAACGCCCATAGAGTCCTGGTCCGCGGTAAGGCAGAGGCCTTCCGTCATCAGGACGTCGCGGGGCGTCTTCTGACGATGCGGCGTGATGACGGGAGACGAAAGAAGACCGTCCGGCAGGAGCGAAAACTGCACGATCGCGTCGCGGAACCGCATGCTGCAGTAAAGCGTATCGCCGTCGAAACGGAGCGCGCTGGCCGTATAATCCCCTTCCATATCCTGCGGCACGGCCGAGACCGTCTGCAGGATGCTGCCGCCTCTGCGGTCCAGTACGTAGATATCGCCGCTCATTTCCCCGTCCACGTAAAGAAGGTCCGGGAATGCGGGGTGCACCGCGGTATGACGCGGCCCGGAACCGGGCGGAAGAAGGAAACGGCCTGTTTCGGTAAGCCTGCCGCTTTCTCTGTCGAGCGTGTAGGCGAAGACCGTATCCAGTCCGAGATCGGCGGCATAGAGGACACCGCCGTCATAAAGCGCGGAATGAAGATGCGCGCATTCCTGTCTCGACGCATTCGGACCGTGCCCGTCATGGCCGATCCGGTCGGTCTCCGCTTCCGGCATGCCGTCTTTGCCGAGACGCCACACGGTAAGGAAGCCGTCCCGGTAATTGCTGATAAAAAGATATTCCGTGCGGTCGTCGAAACTCAGATGGCAGGGAGCGCCGCCGCCCGAGGGGATCCTCATCATCACCGGCCACCTGTCTCCCTCCATGGCAAGTACGGCGACCGTACCTTCGCCGTCCGCCCTGCGCCGTTCTTCGGCAGCATAAAGGAGTTTTCCGTCCGGATGGGCGAGCAGCCAGGTAGACCGTTCCGTTTCGGCGCAGCGCGGGATGAGGACTGGGGACGCATCCGGCAGACTGTCTTTTCCAGGCTGTTCCATTTCATAGATGCCGTCGGTTCCCGCTGATACATAACCGCTGATCAGATAACGCATAGGTACCTCCTGAGAATTTATGAAAATGAACGGGCAGCGGTTCAGTCCCTGAACGCTTCCCATGGAATAGCGGAGCCCGGGACTTCTCCGCGCATGATGCGGCTGATATGCATAAGGAGCGGGAAATCCGCGGGGTCCGCCCTGCCGGCCCGGGACAGCGCCTCCAGCGAGTGCGCCATTCTTTCCGAAATGACGGTCGATTCCAGTGTCACGCCTTTAAGAGACTCCAGCGCTTCCCGGTACGGGACGTCTTTCCCGAGCAGTGTGCCGATGAGGCGCGTCCTCCCGCCGAAAATCGTGACATAAAGATCCCCGGCGCCGACGTAAAGCGCGTCCTCCGAGCAGCCGTGCAGAAGAAGGAGCTTCCGCATTTCCCGTATGGACTGTCCGAAGAGGGCGGCCTGGGAGTTGTAGTGCAGTTTCCCGTCTTTTGCTTCCGCCATGCCGACGGCAAGCGTCGTGCCGAGCGCATACGCGTTTTTCAGGGCGACGGCAAGTTCGACGCTGCGGACGTCCGTTGAAAGCGCGACGTGATAATAGGGACGTTCAAACAGGCCGCGCAGCATGACGAGCGTTTCCATGTCCGGACCGCAGAAGGTCACCTGCGTGGGATCTTTGTCGGCAAGTTCATAGCTTGTGCAGGGGCCGCCGACCGCGCTGATGTTCAGGGAACGGCCGGGACAGTGCGCACGGTAATATTCGGGATAGGAGAGAAGGGAACCGTCCGGATCCGCGATCATTCCTTTTGTGATCGAAAGGATGGGAAGACCGTCCGGAATCTTCGGCAGGATGTCTTTGAGAAACCAGTCCACGCCGAAACTGGAGACGCCTGATACGATGACGTCCGTTCCGCGCAGAGCCCGGTCGAGCTCCGAAAAAAAGAAGGAGCGGAACGAAACGGGCAGCTGACGCTTCAGCGTCGGGTGGAAACCGGTCGTCCGTACGCTTTCGACAATCCAATCGTCGAGCGGCGAGCCGGCAAGGCGGATCTCATGCCCGTTTTCCGAGGCCGGGATCGCGATGGAGGAACCCATCATGCCGCAGCCGATCACTGTTATGACAGCCATAATATTATTTCCCCTTGTAAAAAAGCACGGGCCGGCCCGTGCTTGATCTGCAATGATGCGCGTTTATTTTTCCGGATCCTCTTTCGCCGCAGCCTGCTGCGCGTTTGCCAGCATCCGGTTCATTTCCGCGGCCGGATCTTCTTCGGCTTCCGGTCCCGCGGCGGCTGCCGCTGCTGCGGCTTCCTCAAGTCTTGTATAGGCAGGACGCATGAGCTTCACCTGCAGGAGGCTGATGACGGCATGCCAGAAAAGGAAGAAGACGGGCATGATCCGAAGGAAAAGATCTACGCTCCACAGCGGGAAAACGATGGGCGAGATCATCAGTACGGAGACCAGGAAAGCCCGCGGAAGGTAGCCAAGGGAAAGCAGGAGCGCGTTCCGGAGCTGGCCGCGGACGGTATTGTTGAAATGCGACTGCAGAAGGAAAGCCTGCGGCGTGACGAGCAGATAGATGACGCTGATCGG
>JAFOIS010000185.1 GCA_017420605.1 Lachnospiraceae bacterium
CGCGCCGTGCATCATAAGGGAAAGGAAAGGCGCCGGCTCGAGATACAGATCGTGAACACGTCCGCGCAGGCGCGCCGCTTCCCGGTCGATCTCCCCGTGCACCATTTCCATGAGATCCTCAAAGGTGTCCGCTTCGCCGATCCTCTGGACGGCGTTCAGCACGCAGGCCGGGAACGACAGCGAATCGACGTTCGGGATATCCATGCCGTACCCCGGGATAATGAACTCCCAGCAGGCCGCCACGACGTATTCCCGCGCGTCCTCGGGGCGGTAGCCCCAGGACAGAAGTCCCGGGATCACAACGTCGTCGTTGGAATACTGCGGAAAGCCCAGCCCCGCCTTCGTAAGCTCGGTGCAGCGGATATACTCTTCGACCGGGGTGTTTTTATTTACGCGCACATTGATCTTCGGATCCGCGAGTTTCAGCTCGAGCGAAGCCTTAAGGCACAGCTCCGAAAGCAGGCCGAAACCGTCCGAGCCGTCCTTCGTGATCCCGCCGAGTACCATGCTCTGCCCGTTGTCTCCCTGCTGCATGCCCGGATACATATCCGAGTCGCGGTTCAGGGAAAGGAAGAATTCCTCGATGAGCTCGAGCGCGCCCTCCTCCGTCAGGATCCCCTTCTCCAGATCCGCGCGGAAGTAAGGCTCCATATACTGATCGAAGCGGCCGAAGGTATTGTGATAATGCCAGCACATCCAGAGCGTATAATGGATGAGGCGCAGGAACTGCAGCGCTTCGAGGAAGGTCCGCGGCGGCTTTGCCGGGATCTGCGAAAAACTCTCCGCGACCGCGGCATTCCCGGCGCGCAGCGCTTCCTCCCGGTACCGCTGCGCGAATCCGCTCACCGTATCCAGCATCGCAAGCAGCGCTTCTTCGTAGCGCGCCTTCTCTTCTTCGCCGTTTTCCCGGAACGACGCCGCATATCCGCCGATCTCTTCGCGCACCGCGTCGAAACCGCGGGCAAGCAGCATCGCGTAGTCGGGGGAGACGTTGCAGACCTTGCCCTGCTCGTGGAAATAATGTTTCTTACGCAGCGCGGCCGTCTCTTCTTCGGTATGGATCTCCGGCACCGTACGGACGGTCCGAATCAGGGCGATCTTTTCATCCGGGAAAACGTGCGGCTTCTCTTCCGAAAGCCCGTCGGAAAGGCGCCTGACGCTCCGCGCAAGATCGTCCAGCCCTTCGGCCGCGTAGCGCGCCGCATACCGGTACGGGTCTTTCGCCTCCTGCCGGAGGGCGAAATGCTCCCTGTCCTCGATGAAAAACTTTCTCAGTTTCCGGATCCGTACCGTCATTTTCTTTTTCTTTCTTAATTGAATTGTACACCGCTGCGCGACCGGCCTTTCGGTCCTCCGCAAGCGCCTGTATATCTTCCCCCGATGCCGACGCAAATGCGTCTTTACAGCACGTACACCGGAATGCCCCTCTCCCGGAAGATCTCCGTGCGGGCCGCCGGCTCTCTCTCTTCCGGAAAACCGGGGTCGTACTTCCGCCCCGTCATCCGGTACTTCGCGCCGGCAGTCTTCTGATACGGCAGAAGTTCGACCCTGACGAGGGCCGTATCATTTTTCAGGAGGTCCGCCGCCGCGGAAAGATTCTCTTCGGTATCCGTCACGCCCGGAATGAGCGGGATCCGGATGCTGTGCGGCTTTCCGGAGCTTTTCAGATATTCGAGATTCGCAAGGACCGGCCCGCCCGGCAGCCCGGTCCACTTTCTGTGTTCCTCCGGATCCGCGAGCTTGACGTCAAAATAAACGAAATCGCAGAGCGAGACGATCCTCCGGAAATGCTCGCCGCTGCCGTATCCGCACGTCTCGACCGCCCGGTGCAGATCCGAAAGTTCCGCAAGGAGCGCCTCCGCAAAGTCCGCCTGGTAAAGCGGCTCCCCGCCGGAAAGCGTCACGCCGCCGCCTGTCGCAAGGAGGACCGGCTTGTCCTTCCGTACACGCCGGGCCGCCTCTTCCACGGTCCACTCCTTCCCCGCAATCTTCCGGAGATTGCCCGGGCAGACCAAAGTGCAGGCGCCGCAGGCCGTACAGCGTTCCGGCAAAAAAGGTCCCGTGCCGGAGGCCGGACCGCTTTCCGATACGGGACATACCGCCCGGCAGGCGCCGCATCCGGTGCAGCGCGCAAAGGAGACCATAAGCTCCGGTGCCGCCTTCTGCCCTTCCGGGTTATGGCACCAGCGGCATCTGAGCGGACAGCCTTTCAGGAAGACCGTCGTGCGTATGCCCGGCCCGTCGAAGACGGCAAGCTGTTTGATATCAAAAATGATTCCTTTTTCCATGTATCCGGCTTTTCTTTCGCGGATCCGGTCCGGTCCCTCTCCCTCTGCACCGGCACCGCTCAGTTGCTCAGTCGGCTTCCTTTACGGCGTAGCTCAGATCACCCAGCCTGTTGATGATCCTGCGGCCGTCTTCGTCCACCGAAAGGAAGCTTACGCCCGCCGGCGCCGAATAAAGCCGGACCCTGTCCGAATCCTCCGGCGTAAGACCGAGAAAGATCGCATGGAAGGCCCGCAGGCTGTCGCAGTGGGCCACGACGATGACGTGCTCGTCCGGGCTTGCAAGGATCTCTTCCGCAAACGGCCGAACTCTTTCCAGAAGTTCCCGCCAGGTCTCCGCGCCTTCGAACATGCGGTCGTCGACCGTATTCACCGGGCGGATGTTCTCGTAGAACCACTGCATCGTCTTGCCGCAGGCCTCGCCGAAGAAATGCTCCCGGAGTTCCCGCCTGAGGATCGGCGTAAGGCCGCTCGGTGCGCCGGCGCATTCCGCGGTCTGCTTGGTGCGCAGAAGATCCGAAGAGTACATGACCCACTCTTTGCCGTCCAGATACGGTTTGAGGTTCCGCCCGACGTTCTCCGCCATGCGGCGGCCTTTTGCCGTGAGCGGCCAGTCCGTCCAGGAACCGACCATTCCGTTTAAGTGCTGTTCGGATTCCGCGTGCTGGATCGTGATGATCTCTTTCATGGCAACTCCTTCATCTGCATCCGGGATGCGCGTGATCAGGGCTTTGCCGGCGCCAGGGCCCGGCGTTTCTTTATTCGCAGGTATAGCCGCCGTCGACCGGGATCGAGAGCCCGGTAAGATACTTGCCGGCGTCGGAGGCGAGCAGGGCGATCGGCCCCTTGATGTCGTCGCCGTCGGCAAGACGGCCGAGCATCGTGTGCTTGCTGTATTCCTTCTCGAAGACCGGGTTCGTTCTGTCGGAACGGAGGCCGCCCGGGCAGAGCGCGTTGACACGGATGCCGTACCGGCCGTAATAGGCCGCGGCGTGCCGCACCCAGCTCGTAACGCCCGACTTATCCAGGGAATAGATATGCCCGTGCGCGCCGGCCGCCATCTGCGGGTTGCCGCCGTAATTGTTTTCCTCGATGCCGATAAGGCCCATCATGGAACCGAAGGTGATGATCGACCCGCTCTTCTGAGAGATCATCTGCCGGCCGACCAGCTGGTTCATGTAGAGCGACGCGCTCGTATTGATGCGGACGCCGTCATCCATGGCTTCCGGATCTTCCTCCCAGCCCGTGCCGCCGTGTCCGTGCGGCAGAATGCGGCTGCAGTTGACGAAAACGTCGATGCGGCCCGCCTTGTCGATGACCGTCTGCACGAGGTTTTCGATGCTGGCGATATCGCCCTGGTCAAAAGCGATCGCCTCGACCTTCACGCCCTTTTCTCTCTTCAGTTCTTCCACAAATTCCTTCGCGGATTCGATCGTGTGGCTCGCAAGATAGATATCCGCGCCGGCGTCCGCGAGCGCGAGCGTCGCGCCCTTGCCGTACATGGCCCGGCCTCCGGTGATGAGGGCGACCTTGCCTTTTAACGAAAACAGTTCCTGTGTCGTCATGTCCGTCCCTCCTTATTTCGCCACATAGCCGCCGTCGACCGGGATCGTGGTGCCGGTGATGTATTCCGACGCGTCGGACGCGAGGAATACCGCGATGCCGGCGATATCTTCCGCATTGGCAAGCCGTTTGATATGGGTGTGGCGGATGAAATTCTCTTCAAACGCCGCCGACTTCGTGCAGGAAAGCGGCCCGTAGGCGATGCAGTTCGAACGGCAACCGTAAAGTCCCAAGTGCCCCGCCGTCTGCCTTGCATAGTTTACATAACTTCCGTGTACGAAGCCGTAATCCGCCGAGAAATCCTCCTCCGCGTCCTCCGGCGCGCCGATGTAATTGTACGGATCGCACCCTACCAGCGCGGAATAATCGGACACCAGGATAAGGGAGCCTTTCCGGCCCTGCGACACCATCACGCGTCCGAGCGACTGGACCGTCAGCATCACGCCCGTCTGTGTGACCGTAAGCTGCCGGTAAATGTCCTCGAAGGACTGGTCCCAGCCGGTCATATGCATGCCGCTGGAGTTCTCCACGATAATGTCGAGCGAGGGCATTTCCTCTTTCACGGCTTCACCGAGCGCGTCCGCCGCTTCGCGGGTGCCCTGGCTGTAGCGGAAGATCCCGCTCACCTCATGGCCTTCCTCCGCGAGCGCGCCCGCAAGATCCTCGAGCGCGGCAAGGTCCGGCCCCGAAAACCAGACCTTCGCGCCGGCGTCCATAAGGCCCGCCGCGATCTCGCGTCCGTACACCTGTTCCGGATGGTTGATGAGCGCGCATTTTCCGGTCAGGTCAAATTTCTTCAGTATGCTCATTTCTTCCTTCCCTGCCCCTTTTGGGCATTTTTATGGATCGTTTTGAAAAGAAAAGCGGCGGTCCTCCGCGGCGGTACTGCCGCGGAAAACCGCCTTTGTTTTTCGGTTTAACGCTCGTGGATCTCGGAGAGTTCGACCATGCGGCCGCCCTCTTCGCGGCTCCGGATACCGGCGATGATGATCTTCGCCATCTCGACCGTATTCGAAAACGGGGTCGGCTCCTCGCCGGTGCGCAGGAAGTGCACGAAGTTGTCCATCTGCTTCTTGAACGCGTAGTAGGAGTCGCCGTCGGAAAGCTGCGCGCTTCCGCGGTTGCCGAGCACCACGACGCCGCGGGACGTCATCCCGTATTCCATCGGGATGTCGACGTAGCAGCCGTTCTTATGATAGAGGTGCACCCAGTTCTTTTCGTACGTGCCGCCGTTCTGGACCGCCGTAAAGCCCGGTCCCAGAAGGTCGAAGATCGCCTCGACCGCGTGCATGCCGTAGGTCTCCCATTTCTTCGCCATCGGGGAAAGGATGTAGCGGATCTCGCCGAGCTCGTAGTGGCACTTCTGGTACGGCTCGATGGATTTCTCATAGCGCATGGAGGACGAGGAAATGAAATGCGCGCCCTCGTCGTGCCATTTCACGATGGTCTTGAGGTCTTCCTCATTGTCGCACAGCGGCTTGTCGATGAACATCGGAAGGCCCGCCTCGATGAACGGACGGCACCGCTCCACATGCTCCGCGCCGATATCCGTCGCGCAGATCACCGCGTCGACGTGCCCGAGCATTTCCAGCGGATCCGTGCAGACGTTCGGGATGCGGGACGCCCTGGCGCAGTTTTCCGCCATGGCGCGGTCTTCGTAGCCGGTGAAGCACACGTGCGTAATATGCGCGCTCGGGATGCCGAAGGTCTCCGGCGGCTGCTTGCCGAGATAATCCGGGATCGAAGGATACAGTTCATGCGTCCATTCGTACATGACGTCTTTGTCGTAACCGTTGTACATCGCGCTCCAGGAAAACGGATGCGCATTGCCCTCGGTCATGCCGAGAATGCCGATGCAGAGCTCTTTGTCGCCGAGCGGGAACTGATTTGCCATAACATTGCCTCCGTAATTTTCTCTGTCATTCCGCGGCCGCAGGATCCGTAAAAGACCGTGCTCCGTCATTTTCTACTATAGCGAAACCGCCTCTTTTTTACAATATGAGAACCGGACACCTTCTTCCGAAAATGTCCGGTTTGGCACATGTCTTATCTGTCTTCCGGCAGGCACTGCCATGCCCTGCCGGTCCCGCCGTCCGCCCCGCACGGCCTCTCTCGCCCGGGCGGTCCGCTCTCACGCCAGCGCCGTAAAGGTGTACTCCGCCGCGCCGGTCTCCTCGTCGTAGGAGACCATCTCGAACGCGTACCCGCCCTCCTCCGCGAGGACCCGCATCGGGACCTCCGTCGCGTACCGGTACTCCCCGGAAAGATAGGCGCCGTTGTCTTTGATGTACTTTACGACCGGGCAGTATTTCACGGTCACGGAAAGGGTCTTTCCGTCGTTTTTGATCGCGACCGCGTCATCCGCGTGCTCCCTGTGATAGGAATCCCGGATCTTTGCCTCGATCGCGGCAAGGCCCTTCGCCCCGGCATTCGCGCCGTCCGCGGCTGTCTTTCCTTCTTCGAAGCCTTCCCGGATCGCGCGGATCACCGGCACATAGACGTTCTTTGTGGCAATGCGGAAGTATTCGACGATCCCTTCGTGCCCGAAATTCTTCTCGAGATAGCGGAGGCTCTTCTGGTAGCCGATGTTGAAATCCCGGTGGAAATATTCGTTGTCCGATGCCCGCACGTCCTGGATCTTTGTGTCCTCATCGATGATGATCCGACCGTCGAAGATCTTCGGGTCGTAGGCGAATTCAAGGCATTTCGCCTCGTCGATACCGTCGAAGTCGAAAATATACTCGAGGCCGGCTTCGTGCAGGGCGAGACGGTAGAAATCGCAGTGCAGGCAATAATCGTGGAAGGGTTCGTAGCCGAACTCCGCCTTGAGGTCGAGGAGCTTTCCCTTGGAAGGGCAGCGGTGCATCTTCGTGCGGTACCAGCCCTGCTTCTCATTGAGGTACATCGTGAAGTCCGCGGCTTCCTCATTGAGCGTGTGTGTAAAATAATTCCAGCACCCGCGCACGCCGTTGTCGATGCATTGCTGCCGGAGCGCGTCCATATCGTCCGGAGAGAAGATGTCATCCCAGTAGCGGTCCACTTCGGCCCGCCCCTTCTTCGATTCCAGATACTTGAATACTTCGCTGTAAAACGGAATGAACTCTGTGCAGGAAATCATGCTGCCTCCTCCCTGCTTAGTATTCGATCACTCTTTCCGTCGTGTAGACCCTGTCGTACCCCTTCAGGTACTGGGTGACGGAGATCGTCGCGACGTGTCCCTCATTTTCCGGATACTTCTCCGGCATCGGCAGGAAGACCGTAACGTAGTACCACGTCTGCGTCCCTCCGGCCCCGTCCGGAAACTCCTCGGTACTCGTCATGGACGAGTATTCCGTGACCGGGACCTCTTCCCCGTCGACGGTCAGGCTGAACGACATCATATTCTCTTCGATGGCTTCCTCCGGCATATCCGAAAGGACCTCCACCTCTTCCGGCGATTCGTAGAGCCCTATCTTGAAATTGCCGGGCTTGCCGCGCCATTCGTAATCCTCCGGAGAGACGTCCTCCGTAGACGGCACGTACCGGATGCCGAAACCGAGCTCATAACTGGACGTCTGCGTCTTCGTGACCGTGACGGACCTGCCTTCGCGCGTTTCGTAGGTCATGCTCACGCGGATCTCGGCCTCCTGCGGCCAGGTGTCCGCGGCATCGAATTCGGCCTGGTGCTCGAAGTAGAAATCGCCGAGCTCGTACGGCTCGAGGATGACCTGTCCGGTCTTCGCCTCTTCGGTTACGTCCGCTTCCCGGATCATGGTGTCCGTGAACGGCTCCCAGAGCTCATAGGTGCAGGATGTGACCGTCTCCGCGTTTCCGGTGACGAAGATGCTGCCCTCGATGCTGGACGAGAAGCAGATGAGCACCGGATCGATCGCCGGCTCTTCATACGGCTCTTCGATCGGCACCGGGTCCGACTCGTAAACGAAAGGATAGAACCCGGTCGTATTGTCGCGGAGTTCCATATAGACCGTACACTCTGCCGCATCTCCGGGTATGAGCTCCGCCGGTACGGTGCCGTCGACCTCGACGAAATAGCCGCCCGTCTGCGAGCGGCGGACCTCCGGATTCCGTCCGTCGCCGCTGAGGTTGGCGATGCCGAAGATCCGCTCCCCGGACCGGTTGTAGTACATCACCGCGAAGTCGATGACCTCGAAATCGAATTTGACCGTCTCGTCGGGCGCCGGGGTAAGATAGCACAGGTAATGAATGAGGTTGCTTCCATCCGCCTGCGTCTCGGACGTCAGCGTGATCTCCGCAGTAAGCTCATGCGGCTTGTCGATGACCGGGCTGGTGAAGGTCTTCTCGATCTCTTTGCCGTCCTTTGTGCAGCGCATGGTAAGGCACAGCGTCAGGTCGCCCGGCGCAAGCGCGGAAGCGTCGACCGAATAATCGAAACCCGCCGAACGGAACATGTACCAGGTCTCGGGATCTCCTTCCCGGACCGCCGTGCCTCCGGCCGCATCCTTTACCGCGGTCTCCACCGTGACCGGATAATACTCCTGCTCCATATACGGATAATAGGCATATTCCACGATCCCGCCGGCATCGCGTGTCGCGTAAACGATCACAAGACGCGGTCCGTCGGGATCGTCCGCCTCCTCTTCCGCAGCCGGCGTCACTGCCGGCGAAGAGGCGGGCGCCTCCGTCGGCACGGGAGTTTCGGCCGGGACCGGCACACTCTCTTCGACCCGCTCATTTTCCGCTCCCGCGGCTCCGAGACGGAACCCGATCGGCGAAAAAAGGAGCACCGCCGCCGCGGCAGCATAGAAAAGGGTACGGAGATACGTCCTGCCGCTCTTCTTCCGGGCAGGTGTCTCCGTCTTCGGGTATTCGCCGGGCA
>JAFOIS010000186.1 GCA_017420605.1 Lachnospiraceae bacterium
GGTTTCAGGGTCAGGAGCCTTCCTGTCTCTTCATCAACAGGTTACAGGATCACAAGTCCTTCTGTCTCCCCAAAACCGAGCACGAGGTTCATGTTCTGGACCGCCGCGCCGGAAGCGCCCTTCCCGAGGTTGTCGAAACGGGCCGTCAGGATGAGGCGTTCCTCATTTCCATAGACCGTGATTTCCATGTCGTCGCGGCCCGCGAAAGCCCCGGCCGAAAGGAAGCCTCCTTCGTCCGCGCCTTCCGCAAAACGGATCACCGGACCCGGATAGGCTTCGCGGTATGCGTTCCGGACGTCCTCCGCCGTAACGCCCGCCGGAAGGAAGAAGGGGACCGTCACTTCCATGCCGGCATAATAATCCGAAACGATGGGGCAGAATACCGGCGATACCGCAAGGCCGGCAAATTTCGCCATCTCCGGCAGGTGCTTGTGGCTCTGCGAAAGGCCGTACTGCCGCGGGGCGTCAAAAAGGACGTCCCGCCCGTCCGCCTCGTATTCGGCGATCATTTTTTTGCCGCCGCCCGAATAGCCGGTCAGGGAGAAGGCGCTGAGCTTTTCCGCCGCCGGAATGATGCCCGCCGCCGTAAGCGGCGCTGCAAGGGCGATAAAGCCGCTCGCGTGGCACCCGGGGTTCGCGATCCGCTTCGATCCGCGGATCTTCTCCTTCATGCCGGGAAGTTCCGGCATACCGTACGTCCATTCCTCCGATACGCGGTGCGCCGTGGAGGTGTCGATCACGACCGTATCCGGGTTTTCGATGAGCTGCGCGGCTTCCATAGCCGCCGCGTCCGGAAGACAGAAAAAGACGAGATCCGCCTCATTCATGATTTCCTTCCGGGCCGCCGGATCCTTCCGGAGCTCCTCCGGGATCGTAAGAAGGCAGATATCCTGCCTGCCGCCAAGACGCTCCCGTATCCGAAGGCCGGTCGTCCCGGCACTGCCGTCTATAAAGATCTTTTTCATTTTCATCCCCTGTATCCTTGCCGGAATCAGTCTGTGCCCGCGCCGGATAATACGCCGGCGCTTATATTTATGCGAGTATAGTATTTATAGATTACGGTATTGTGCGTTTCCTGTCAACATAAAATGCATATTTATGCAGATTTTAGAATGAAAAGTAAATTTTTTACGCTAATTTTTCAGTTTTCCTTTTCTTTTCCGCGGATTGTGGTACAATGGGCGCACAATACCGTCCAATCCGCATGGTAGAATTCCCGCGGGCAAAAGCCCGGGAGGGGATCCTGCAGAAAAGGAGCACCTGATGAAATACGGCAGAACCTACAATTTTTCGGCCGGCCCCGCGATGATGCCGGAACCGGTCCTCGAAGAGATCCGTGACGAGATGATGAACTACCGCGGGAGCGGCATGTGCGTCATGGAAATGAGCCACCGCTCGAAAGTATACGACGAGATCATCAAAGCGGCGGAAGCCGATCTCCGCACCCTTATGGGCATCCCGGACAATTATAAAGTCCTCTTTATCCAGGGCGGCGCGACCCTCCAGTTTTCCATGATCCCGATGAACCTGACGAAGAACGGCGTCGCCTGCTACATCGAGACCGGCGCATGGTCTAAGAAAGCCCTGACCGAAGCGAAGAAATTCACGGACGTCCGCGTGATCGCCTCTTCCAAGGACAAAAACTACAGTTATATCCCGGACTGCTCTGACCTCGACATTCCGGAGGAAGCGGATTACGTCTATATCTGTGAAAATGAGACCATCCACGGCACGACCTACTTCAAGCTGCCGGATACGAAGGGCAAGATCCTGGTCTCCGACCAGTCCTCCATGTTCTGCTCGCGCCCCTGCAACGTTTCCGATTACGGCGTGATCATCGCGGGCGTACAGAAGAACGTCGGCCCGGCCGGCATCGCCGTCGTGATCATCCGCGAGGACCTCATCCGCGACGATCTGGACGACAAGCTCCCGGTCTACATGAACTACAAGACCCACGCGGACTCCGGTTCGCTCTACAACACCCCGAACTGCTGGGCGATCTACTGCTGCGGCAAGGTATTCCGTTATCTTCTGGATCTCGGCGGCCTGCCGGCGATCGATAAGATCAACCGGGAAAAAGCGGCGATCCTCTATGATTTCCTCGATCAGAGCCGTCTCTTCAAGGGCGCGGTCGTGAAAGAAGACCGTTCCCTTATGAACGTCCCGTTCGTCACGCCCACCAAGGAGCAGGACGCGGACGTCGTCGCGGCCTCGAAAGCGGCCGGCTTCGACAACCTCAAAGGCCACAAGAGCGTCGGCGGCCTCCGCGCGTCGATCTACAACGCGATGCCGAAGGAAGGCGTCGAGGCGCTCGTCGACTTCCTTAAGGAATACGAAGAAACGCACTGAAGATCCGGATCCGCAGCAGGCGCGGGCGCATTCCCGCAAACGGCTGCGGATCTTATTTTTAAGGTAAATGACATGGGGTAGAGAAAGTTTTTACACCTGCCGATATTCTTCTTCCCAAAGAAGGCGCCGACATGCGCCGCTGGGCGGTGATCGCCTGCGACCAGTTCACGTCGGAGCCCGCCTACTGGGAGGAAGCGGACAGGATCGCCGGGGACGCGCCGTCGGCGCTGCGGCTCATCCTGCCGGAGGCGGAACTCGGCTCGGAAAACGTCGGGGAAAAGATCGCCGCCATCCAGGAGTCGATGCGGTCCTATCTTGCGTCGGGCCTCTTCCGCGTGCTGCCGGATTCTTTTCTTTATACCGAGCGGCTCCAGAGCGACGGCCGGACCCGCAAGGGACTCGTCGGAAAGATCGATCTTGAAGCCTACGATTACAACGCCGGGAGCACCTCTCCCGTGCGCGCCACGGAAGGCACCGTCCTGTCGCGTATCCCGCCCCGCGCGGCGGTCCGGAAGGACGCGCCGCTCGAGCTCCCGCACGTCCTGCTCCTCATCGACGATCCGGATAAGACCGTGATCGAACCGCTCTCCGCCCTGTCCGGGGCCGGTGAGCCGGTCTATGATTTCGATCTCATGCTGGGCGGCGGACATCTCCGCGCCTATGAGGTGCCGGAAGAAGAGAAGGAACGGATCGAAGACGCTCTTACTTCCCTTGCCGATCCCTCCGTCCAGGCCGCGAAATACGGCCTTCCGGGGAAAGCGCCCCTTCTTTTTGCAGTCGGGGACGGGAACCATTCCCTGGCAACGGCAAAGCGCTGCTATGAACTGGACAAAGAGAGCACGCCGCCAAAGGCGCACCTCACCCTTCCGTCCCGCTGGGCGCTCGTCGAGGTCGAAAACCTTCATGATCCGGCGCTTACCTTTGAACCGATCCACCGCATCGTCTTCGATACGGATCCCCCGGAACTTCTTGACGCGCTGAAAGCGTATTACCCGGATGCCGCGGACGGCGAAGGGGAAGGACATGTGCTCCGGTACGTCTACACCGCGCCGGACGGCACCTCTTTGGTCACCGGCGCCGTAACGGTGCCGCACCCGGAGAAGCAGCTCTGCGTCGGGACGCTGCAGGATTTCCTGGACAGTTATGCCAAAGACCATCCCTGCCGCATCGATTACATTCACGACGAGGACTCGCTTCTGAAACTCGCGTCCGCGCCGCGCTCGATTGGCTTCCTTCTGCCGGCAATGGGCAAGGATGAACTTTTCCGCACGGTCATGGCGGACGGCGTGCTGCCGCGGAAGACCTTCTCCATGGGACATGCCCGTGACAAACGGTATTACGTGGAAGCAAGAAAAATAAAATGATCCGGGCATCTGCCCGGCACGGCTGGTAAAACGGATCCCTGTCTGATATTTTTATAACAGACAGGGATTTACTTTATCCCGGCAGACAGGAATAGGAACAGGAGAAGAAATGCAGTTTAAAGAAGGCGACGGCTGGAAGGCCTGTTATGACGAGACGACCGGAACATACACCGCGGAACGCAAAGGCTGCGGTTACCATGACTTATACGAGATCACGGAAGAGATCTTCGATCAGCTCGAAAACGGTATGAGCGATATGGATACATATAAGGTCATAAACAGGGGACGGCATCTTTACATGGACGTAAACGACCGCTGCGGCCCGCCGTACACGATCGTGTTTGATGATGATTATCAGAAACTCTGTCCCTGGGCGAACATCACCTCCTCCGGAAGAATCTGGCCAGATGAACTGACCGATATGGCTGTCGAGCTTTTCGCTTCCGAGGAAAACAACCGGGAGCAGCGGCGCAGAAAGAAAGAAGAGCGGGAAAAGAAAGCGCGGTGATTCCTGCAAATCGCAGTTTGCAGGTGAGAAAAATGAACTATAGACTTCCTGAAATTACCGACAAAGATATACTACAGAAATATGTACAAGAACACCATAA
>JAFOIS010000187.1 GCA_017420605.1 Lachnospiraceae bacterium
CTTAGGGCGGGGTGCGGCCGTATGGCGCGGATGCCCCGCAGCGGCGGCCGGAAAAGAAGATGGAGGAAACGATGGTTACAGAGTCAATGAAACAGGCCTATGCCCGCCTTGCGGTCCGCCGCGGCGTCAACGTGCAGAAGGGCCAGCTCCTTGTCGTAAGCGCGGCGGTACAGGACGCCGCGTTCGTGCGCCTCGTGGTGAAGGAAGCCTATGAGGCCGGCGCGGGACAGGTCGTCGTCAAATGGAATGACGAAGCGCTGACGAAGCTGGATTTTACCTATCAGGACAAGGAAACGCTTGCGGAAGTGCCGCAGTGGGTACACGACCGTACGGAGTGGGAGCAGAAAAAGGGCGGATGTTATCTGCACATCGTATCCGACACCCCCGGGCTTCTCAAGGAAATGGATCCGCAGAAGCTGCGCGCCCGGCAGGAAGCCTGGTCGCGCGCCATGGAAGACCTGCAGCATTATACGATGGCAAATGAAGGACAGTGGTGCGTGCTCGGCATGCCGGCTCCCGACTGGGCGAAGATCGTCTTCCCGGATCTTCCGGAAGAGGAGGCGGTGGAAAAGCTCGGCGACGCCATTTTCGCGGTGAGCCGCGTGCGCGAAGGGGAAGACCCTGTGGCGGAATGGGAGGAGCACGACAGGCTCCTCGGCGAACGTGCCGCAAAGCTCAACGAATATCATTTCGACGCCCTGCATTTTAAGAGCGGGCTCGGCACGGATCTTACCGTAAAACTTGTGAAGAAGCATATCTGGGCAGGCGGCTGCGGAAAGACCACCGGCGGCGTCGTATTCGACCCGAACATTCCGACGGAGGAGATCTTCTGCATGCCGGAGCGCGACGGCGTCGACGGCATCGTCTATGCGTCGAAGCCGCTGTCTTACCGCGGCAGGGTCATCAAAAACTTCTGGTTCCGCTTTGAAAACGGCGCGGTCACGGACTGCGGCGCGGAAGTGGAGGAAGCGCTCCTTAAGGAAATGCTGGAACTCGACGAAGGGTCGAAGCACCTCGGTGAGGTGGCGCTCGTTCCGTATGATTCGCCGATCTCGAAGTCCGGCATCCTGTTCTTTGATACGCTGTATGACGAAAACGCGTCCTGCCACCTCGCGCTCGGCGACGCCTATCCGGAAAACGTGGAGGGCGGCACGGATATGAGCGAAGAGGAACTGAAAAAAGAGGGCGCGAATCATTCCATGCAGCACAACGACTTCATGTTCGGCACGAGTGACCTTACGGTCGACGGAATCCTGCCGGACGGCACATATGTTCCGGTCTTCCGCGACGGGAACTTCGTGTTCTGAGAAACGCCGGCGGATAACGGAGCCCGACAGGACAACGTTGGCCGGCAGACACGGCGGCATGGCCGGCAAAACAACATGTGTAAGGAATGGATATGGATCTTACAGAACGATTTGAATTCCGTTATATCCGCCCGGAAGAGGCGGACCAGGCCTGCGATATCGAGTTCGAGTGTTTTCCGCCGAACGAATACTGCAGCAGGGAAATGATCACCGGCCGCGTCGTCCGGGTGCCGCAGTCCTTTTATGTGGCGGCGGACCGGGAGAGCGGAAAGCTCGCGGGCTTTCTGACTTCCATGGCGACGGACGCGGAAGCGTTTCAGGATGAATTCTTCAGCAACGCGGACCTCTTTGAGCCCGGCGGCCGGAACGCGATGATCCTCGGTCTCGAGGTACGGCCCGCCTATCAGCATCAGGGAATCGGCAAGGCGCTGATGACGAACTTCCTTGCGATGGCGAAGTCGGAAGGCCGCAGGAGAGTCATTCTGACCTGCCATGAAGACAAGATCCCGATGTATGAGAGAATGTGCTTCCGGAATCTCGGAATCTCCGGCTCCGTATGGGGCGGCGAGACCTGGATCGAGATGGATAAAGTTTTGTGATCGTGTTGTGAGATTGCAGAAGTTTACATAATTGCATCTTGCGTAACAGAAATGCGCATGGCTGGAGTTTACATAATACAATGGAAATCAAAAACAGGACCGCGGATTATGAGCTGATCGCGGAAGAGATCCGGGAACTCGCAAAGTCCGAGCCGCACTGGCTGCCGGTCTTCGCGAATACGTCCGCTGTGCTCTATGACGCGCTGCCGGACCTTAACTGGGCGGGTTTCTACCTGACAACAGGAGATGCCGGCCTTCTTCTCGGCCCCTTCCAGGGAAAACCCGCCTGCATCCGCATTCCCTGCGGCAGGGGCGTCTGCGGCACGGCGCTTGCGGAAGACCGGATCGTTCGGGTGCCGGACGTGCACGCGTTTCCGGGGCACATCGCCTGTGACAGCGCGTCGCGTTCCGAGATCGTCCTGCCGGTCCATGCCGCAGGGCCTGCGGACACCTGCACCGGCGGCGGGAACGCGGCGGATAACAGGGAACGCAGGGTATTTGCGGTGCTCGATATCGACAGCCCTGTGCCGGAGCGGTTTACGGAAGAGGACGAAGCGGGCCTTGTGCAGACCGTGCGTGTTTTGGAGGAGACGGTAAATTTCGGAGGAGGAGCGGTATGGAACCTTTGAAGATCGGTACGCGGAGAGAAGTATGCTGGGACGAGGCCCTGATCGCTTCGGCGGAGGGCGTATCCGTCCGGATGCACAGGCCGGAGTTCAAAAACGTCGCACTGGTTCTGGACGCGCCCTGGGAGGGCAGTACCTCCAGTTATTTTTCACTGATCCGGGAGGACGGTTTTTTCTGCCTGTATTATCGCGGGATGGATTCCGGACCGGAAGGCAGCGACCTGCTTTCGGAGCTCCCGCATATCCCCGTGACCTGTTATGCCGAAAGCACGGACGGTAAGGTATTTCACCGCGTCAATACCGGGATCTGCCCGTTTGACGGCAGCACGGACAACAACATCATTCTGGACGTCATCAAGGATAATATCTCCTTTTTCAAGGATACCAATCCGGCCTGCCCGCCGGAAGAGCGCTACAAGGGTCTTGCGCAGTATAAAGGGCAGGCCCTGCATCTTTTCACCAGCGCGGACGGCGTACATTTCCGTCATGCGCGGATGGTGGCGGACGACGCGGCCTATGATTCCCTGAACGTCGGTTTCTGGGACGGGGAGAGGGAGCGCTATTTCCTGTTCTACCGCGGGCTCCACGGCGCGATCGCGACGACGTCGAAATGGACCGCCGAAATGTCCGATATGGCGCACAACGACGGCATCGTCCGCGACGTCCGCGTGCGCACCTCCGAAGACTTCGTGAACTGGGACAGCCCGCAGAGGATCCGCTTCGATCCCGCGCGGGAGGATCTCGAACTGTATACGAACAACGTCATGCCGTATTACCGGGCGAAACATATGATGATCGGAATGCCGACGCGCTATGTCGACCGGTATGAGGACGCCGTCAACTTCGAATACCTGCCGGAACGGGAGAGCCGCGCCGCCATGATCAGAAGGTTCGGCAGGACCGGTACGGCCATGACGGACTGCGTGCTCATGACCTCAAGGGACGGGTATACCTTCCGCCGTACGGATGAAGTCTTCCTGTC
>JAFOIS010000188.1 GCA_017420605.1 Lachnospiraceae bacterium
GATCCTGCCGTCGTTGTAGAGATGGTTGATGATCTCGCCGACCAGGATCTCAAAGGATGCGGAGGAGGAGATCCCGGAACCCGGGAGCACTTCCGAAGTCACGGCTGCGTCGAAGCCGCCGCTTTTATACCCTTCTTCCTCGAAGATCACCGCCATGCCGCGGATCAGGCTCTCAGTCGTATTCTTTTCCTCTGCTTTGACCTCGGTCTCCTTCAGGTCGACCGGTGCAATGGCGAAGCCTTCCGAGTCGATGCGGATCAATGGTTTATCTGTCTTTTTTGCCCAGGCCAGGGAGTCGATATTGACCGCCGCGGCCATGACCCGGCCGAGCTGGTGGTCCGTATGGTTGCCGATCAGCTCACTTCTGCCCGGCGCTGAAAAGAGACGGTAGTCGCCTTCCCCGTAAAGGGCGCGGGCGCGTTCGTAGAGCTTTTCGTAGCGTGGGATCTCGGTGACGCTGTCGCGGGAGAGTTCTTTGCGAATGAACTGTTTTAGTGATTCATCATTTCTGATCTTCATAATCGGTCCTTCTTGTGAGTGTGTAGCGTATCAGATGCGCGGTCTTCTCGTCTTTGCGGATGATCGGACTGCGGCAGAAATCGTAGTTGACCGCGTTGGGATAGAACTGCCCTTCAAAGCAGATCCCGGTGCGGGGCTCGTAGACAAAGTCATCTTTGCCGGGATCAGGCAGAGAGAGAAAGTTTGCGGTATAGACCTGTAAGCCGGGCAGATCGCTGCCGACCGCGAGTTCGAGCTCGTTGCTGCGCAGCACAGCCATTTCCTGATATCCTTCTTTGTCTTCAAAGAGATAGTTGTGGTCGATGCCGCCGGTGATCTCCATGTTGGGATGGGGATGTTCGAGAGCATCGCCGACCCGGTGGAATTCCCGGTAGTCGAAGGCGGTGCCGGCGACCTCGAGGATCTCCGGGGAGGCCATGCCGTTCGGATCGGCCAGCGCGACTTTGCCGGAGCAGATCTTCATCTCCTGGTCGAGGACCGTTTTATGTTCGCGGGTCTCGAGATTGAAATAGCTGTGGTTGGTGACGTTCAGGACCGAGTCCTGATCGCACTCCGCCTCGATCTTATAGAGCAGTGACGGGCCGTCCAGCTCGTAGGTGATCCACAGATCGAGATTTCCGGGGAAGCCCTCCTCCCCGTCCGGGGAGCGGTAGCGGTAGATCACTTTCTGCGGGCTGTCCTCCACGACCTTGAAGACCCGCTGGGAGTAATTGACAAGACCCCCGTGCAGGCAGTTGGGACCGTTGTTGACGGGCAGAAGGTATTCTTTCCCGTTCAGAACAAAGCGGGCGTTGCCGATGCGGTTGGCGTAACGGCCGACCGTTGCCCCGAGGCAGGAGCCTTCCAAACGGGTATAGGGTTCGAAGCTGTCGAAACCGAGGACGACGTCCCGTCCGCTCTGCTTCTCAGTGAAGCTGCGCAAAGACGCGCCGTAGTTGAAGACTTCCGCTTTGATATATTCATTTTCCAGACGGCTCAGGAAGATCTCCCGGCCTTCTTATTCACCGAAACGTTTCATATCACTCCACAAAAAAGGCGGCGCCTAAGACACCCGGTTCCGCCAGTTCGGCTTTGGCGATCTCCACGTCGCGCATCGCCGGGTGAACGAGTTCATCGAAGTATTTCCGTACAGATCCGAAATAGAGATCGGAGGCATTGCTGCAGCCGCCGCCGATGACGAAGATATCCGGATCGACGACATGGGCGATCGAGGACATCAGCTGAGCGAAGTCATAGCTCATGCGGTCGAGGATCGCCAGCGCATCCGCGTTTCCTTTTCTTGCCTCATCAAAGACAGCGATCGCGCTTTCGGCGCCGAATTTCTCGTAGCCGTAACGGCGGATCGCGGTGCCGGAGGCTTCATTCTCGGCCGCGCCGGCATTGAGTCCGTTGATCTTCGGACGGCTGCGGTCGATGACGATATTGCCGATCTCGCCCGCGTAGCCGTGTCTGCCGGAGACGACTTTGCCGTTGATGATCAGGGCTCCGCCGATCCCGGTGGACTGGGTGATATAGTAGACGCTCTTTCTGCCTTTGCCGGCACCGACCAGCGCTTCCGCAAGACCGGCGGCGTTGGCGTCGTTGCCGACGTAGACCGGCATCCTGAAGCGTTCTTCCAGCATCGCAGTGATCGGGTAACCGGTGAAACCGGGCAGGTTCGTCGACAGGGTCATGACTTTGCGTTCCTCATCGACCGGACCGGGCACCCCGATGCCGATGCCTTCGCAGTCGGAGATGTCGCCCAGTCGTTCGATCATGTCCGCGATATGGGGCAGGACGACGGAGGGTCCCTCCTTGGCGTAGCTGCTTTCCTTGAGATCCTTCAGGATCTTTCCTTCACTGTCGACGATGGCGGTGCGTACGCTGGTACCGCCGAGATCGACACCGATCGACTTTTTCATGATTCTTCCTCCTGTACTGTTCCGTAGAATTCATAGGCATCCGCCTTTTCGATCCTTACGTTGACGAATTCCCCGACCGGGAGCTTTCCGGCATGACGGATGATCAATGCCGGATCCACCCCTTCCGGTGCGGAGAAAGCCGCACGGCCGTAGGAAAGGCGGCGCAGCGGGTCGTTCTGTTCGACGAGGACCGGATAGACCCGGCCGACACGCTGCTGGTTCTTATCACAGACGACCTCCTGCTGGAGAGCCATCAGTTTTTCATAGCGTTCTTCCTTGAGCTCCTCTTCCACCTGTTCCGGGAAATCGTAGCTCGGGGTCCCTTCTTCTCTTGAATAAGCGAAGGCGCCAAGGGAATCGAAGCGGCAGTCTTTTATGAACTGCAGCGTCTCCTCATAATCCTCTTCCTTCTCGCCCGGGAAGCCGACCATGATCGTCGTGCGCATGGTCTCTTCGCCGTTGAAATAGGAATGGATCAGCGCGAACTTCTCCTTCAGCATCTTCACGTTGGTGGGACGGCGCATGCTGCGGAGGATCCTGTCGGAACCGTACTGCACGGGCATATCGAAATACGGAAGCACGTGCTTCGACTCTTTGATCGTCTGCAGCAGTTCCCCGTCGATCTCCTCCGGATAGAGATACAGCATCCGGATCCAGGTGAAATCCATTTTATCGAGTTCTTTCAGAAGCTCGCTCAGAGCGCAGTGTTTATATAAGTCGCGTCCGTAATAGGCACAGTCCTGGGCGATCAGATCCAGTTCCTTCACCCCGGCGTCGGAAAGTTTCTTCGCTTCCGCGATCAGTTTTTCCAGCGGTTCGGAGACGTAGTTGCCGCGGATCCCGGGGATCGCGCAGTAGGCGCAGCGGTGGTTGCAGC
>JAFOIS010000023.1 GCA_017420605.1 Lachnospiraceae bacterium
CATCTGCCCCTGCGGGCTTTGCGGGCGCTGCAGGTTCTGCCGCCCCGGATCGCCCTGCGGGAACTGCTGCGGGGGACGATCGGAAGGCGTCGCCTGCGGCGCACCCTGTGCGGGCGGCGCTGATAGACGGGTGCCGCAGTTCGGACAGAACTGCGCAGTATCGGGAAGCTGCATTCCGCAGTTAGGACAAAACATCGGTGTCTCCTTACAAGCCGAACGGACAGACCGTCCGGTCTGCCTGTTTTCAACAGAACAATAGCCCTGTCACTGTCTGACAGGGCTATTATACAGGAATCCTGTATATTATAAAAGTCTATTCCGCGGTATTTTGCGATTTGCGCACTGCGGCGCTTTTCCGGAAGATCCTCCGGATCCGGAATCTCATTTAAGCTCCGAGATCAGCGTATCCAGCGATTCCTTCGCGTCGCCAAGAAGGATACGGATGCCCTTCTTCCGGCTGTACAGCGGGTTCTCGACGCCGGCATAGCCGGGCCTAAGGTCGAAGTTGCACACGAAAACGTGCGGCGCCTCGTCGACGTTGAGGATCGGCATGCCGTAGATCGGCGTGCCTTCCGCCTCCCGGGCCGCCGGGTTCATGACGTCGCTCGCGCCGACGACCACGACCGCGTCCGCGTTTTTGAAGTCGTCGTTGATCTCGTCGAGCTGGAACAGGTCGTCATAATCCACGTCGGCTTCCGCGAGGAGCACGTTCATATGGCCGGGCATACGTCCCGCGACCGGGTGGATCGCGAAGCGCACCCGCGCGCCGTTCGCCTTCAGCTTTTCAGCCAGTTCATAGACCTTGTGCTGCGCCTGGGAAAGGGCCATGCCGTAGCCGGGAACGATGATGACGTCCTTCGCGTCTTTCAGTGCGAACGGCTCCTCTGTCTCTTCCGCCTCTTCCGCGGGTTCCCCGGCCGGCTCTTCCGCGGCCGCTTCCGCCTCTTCCGGGGCCGGAACTTCCGCCGGCTTAGCCGCGGGTTCTTCTGCCGCAGGTTCTTCTGCCGCTTCCGCCGCGTCTTCTGTCTCAGCCGCCCCGCCCGCTGCCGGCTCTTCCGCCTCCGCACTTTCTTCCGGAACCGGGTATTCTTCCGCCTCTCCGGCGATACCGGCTGCTTTTTCCGCCGCATCCCAGTCGAGGCCTTCCGCGTCGGCCGCAAACACGTCCGGATCTGCGGGCATCTCTTCCGCAGCCTGCGCCGCGCCGGATACAAGCGCTTCCGCTTTCGCCTTTGCTTCCGCCTCTTCGGCGATGCGTTCCATTTCGAGAAGCTCGGCGTCCTCCTCGCGGATACGCTCCGCCCTCGCCTTTTCAGCCTGTGCTTTCTCCGCTTTCGGCTTTTCGGCCTTCGGCGTATATTCTTTCTTTTCGGCAGCCGCCTTCTTCGGCGTATCTTCCTTCTTTTCCCCGCCTTCTCCGGTCTTCTTTGCCGGTGCGGCCTTCGCGGTCTTTCCGAGCAGGATATCCGCAAGATTCCGGTTCATGGCCTTGCACATGATCTGCGTCAGGAGAAGCCCGGAGGAGCCGACGATACCGCCGACCGCGACGAGAAGGACGTTGGAGATCGCCATACCGGCGATCGCGCCCGCAACGCCGGACAGGGAGTTGAGGAGCGAAATGGCGACCGGCATATCCGCGCCGCCGACCCGCATCGCGAACGCCCATCCGAAAAGAAGGGCCGCTACGGCGCAGAGCACCACCGCAACGCCGGTCACGCCGAACGCCGCCAGCAGAATCCCGAGGACGCAGACACCGAGAAGCGCATAGGTGATCTTGTCATGATGCGGCAGGACCTTCGGCCGGCCGTCGATCTTCCGCGCCAGCTTGAGCGCCGCGATAAGGCTTCCGGACGCCGTGACAGCGCCAATCACCAGGGCGAGCGCCGCGGTGATATTGGCAAAGGCCGTGCTGCCTTCGCGGACGAGCTCGATCGCGCCGACGAGCGCGCTCGCAAGACCGCCGATCCCGTTGAGGAGCGCCACGACCTGCGGCATCTCGATCATTTTCACGCGGGACGCCCAGAAAAGGCCGACCGCCGCGCCGGCCGCCATCGCAAGCCAGAGATACGGATTGAGGAGCGCTTCCTTAATACCGCCGTTCACGAGGGTCAGAAGGATCGCAAGCCCCATCACGCCGACGCAGATAAGATTCCCGCGGGCCGCGGACTTCACCTTGCTCTGCATCGAAAGGCCGGCAAGGACCGCTGCGGAGAGTATGCCGGAAAGAATATAATAGAGGATCGGGCTCATTTCTTCTCCTCCTTATTATCTTTCTTGCGGAACATCATCAGCATGCGGTGGGTCACCGAGAAACCGCCGGTCACGTTGATCATGGCCAGCGCCGCCGCGATCACGGCTACGATAAGCAACCCCGCGGACTTCTCCGCGTAGGCCGCCGCGCCCGCGATGAGCGCGCCGAGCACCGTCACGCCCGAAAGCGCGTTCATGCCCGACATCAGCGGCGTATGCAGAAGCGGCGGTACCTTCTTGATGATCAGGTACCCGAGAACGGAGGCGACGATAAAGACGCCTACGAGAGTCAGCTCTTTCATAATTAAATCATCCCCATGGCTTCCAGAGCGCCCTTGTGGACGATCTTCTCGCCGTCGGTGACCAGGATCGCGGCGTCGATCGGATCGTTGAGATCCAGGGCGACCTTGTCATCCTTGATCAGGTGCTTGGACAGGTTGTAGATATTATGCGAGAACATCCAGGTCGAGCTTGTCGGCAGGAAGCCCGGGATGTTCTTGATGCCCATCAGCGTTACGCCGTGTTTGACGTCCGTGATGCCCGGCGTTGTGATCTCGCAGTTGCCGCCCTGGTCGATCGCGATATCGACGATCACGGAACCCGGCGCCATGGACTTCACCATATCCTCGGTGACCATGACCGGCGCGAGCTTGCCCTGTACGAGGGAGCTCAGGAAGACGATGTCCATGTCCTTGATGACCGGGCGAAGGGCTTCGCGTTCCTTCTCCATCCATTCGGCCGGCAGCGCCTGCGCATATCCGCCTTCGGCACAGGCGATCTCATCCGGGATCCCGAGTTCTACGACCTTCGCGCCGAGGGACTGCGCCTGCTCGCGCGCTGCTGACCGGATATCCGCCGCATAGATGCGGGCGCCGAGACGCTTCGCGGTGGCAAGTGCCTGCAGGCCGGCAACGCCGCAGCCGATGACCATGACGTTCGCCGGTTTGATGGCGCCGACCGCGCAGAAGGTGCCCGGGATGAACTTCGCGAGGCGTTCCGCCGCCATCACGATGCCGCGGTAGCCGGCGCAG
>JAFOIS010000189.1 GCA_017420605.1 Lachnospiraceae bacterium
CGCTTTGTGTCCGGTTTTCCGCGTCGCCAGGCGGATAACTGAGGCCTGCCGTATTCTGTTTATCCGCTTTGTGTCCGGTTTTCCGCGTCGCCAGGCGGATAACTGAGGCCTGCCGTATCCTGTTTATCCGCTTTGCGTCCGGTTTTCCACGTCATATGTCATATAAGTCCCCGCCGAACAGTTTTACTTATATGATTTTTACGGTCCGCATACAAAGAAATTTCATATAAGTTAGTTCCGGCCGGCTCTTCTTATATGATTTTCGGGAATATATGCACATAAAAAATCAGATAAGCAAGCTGTGTTCTGCTTTACTTATCTGATTTCTGATCCCGGCAGCCGTGTGTTCTGCGGATTTTTCTACAATGTGTTCAGGCCCAGACACCGGCTATGCGTACGAAGCCGCACCCCTCCGAAGGACCGGGTATCACGCGTTTATTGTAATCTCAGCATCTGCTGCCGACGCTTGATCTGCCTGCCAGACCGGCTGCCTCAGTCGTTATGCGGAGTAATGCTGCCGAACTGCATGACCTCCATGATGCGGTAGCGGTCCATCTGCAGATGCTTTTCCATGACCAGGGCTTCCTCGATCGGGATCTCCGTGATGCCGCCCTCTTTCGTGGCGATAATGCAGTTGTACCGGCCTTCCGCCAGCGCCATCACCGCATAATAGCCCATGCGAGTCGCCGTCTCGCGGTCGCGGGCATTCGGCGAGCCGCCGCGCTGGATATGGCCGAGAACGGTCACGCGCGGCTTGATACCGATTTCTTCCTGAATGCGTTCGCTGATCTCGACCGCGCTGCCGGCGCCTTCCGCCACCACGATCATGAAATGCGTGTTCCCCGCAAGTCTCGCTTCGCGGATCCGCTCGATCACATCCTTTTCAAAATCCATCTCCTTTTCCGGCACAAGGACGGCCGTCGCGCCGACGGCGATGCCGACGTACAGTGCCAGGAATCCGGCGTTTCTGCCCATGACCTCGACGACCGAGCAACGTTCATGCGACTGCATGGTGTCACGGAGCTTGTCGATACATTCGATAGCGGTATTGCAGGCCGTATCGAAACCGATGGTATAGTTCGTGCAGCTGATATCATTGTCGATCGTCGCCGGAACGCCGACCACCGGGACCCCGAGCCGGGAAAGCTCCAGCGCGCCGCGGAAGGTACCGTCGCCGCCGATCGCCACGATACCGTCAAGTCCGAGCATCTTACAGGTGGCTACCGCCTTGAGGCGTCCTTTTTCCTCGCGGAATTCATCACTTCTCGCCGTATAAAGGATCGTGCCGCCGCGGGAAAGGATATGGCCGACGCTCTCTCGTGTGAGGGGAACGAAATCGCTCTGGATCAGCCCCTGCCAGCCGCGCCGGATACCGATGCATTCGATCCCGTTGGCAATGGCCGTTCTGACCACCGCGCGGACTGCCGCATTCATGCCGGGCGCGTCGCCGCCGCTCGTCAAAACACCGATTCTTTTGATCTTTTTCATTTCCGCACCATCCTTTCCTGTAAATCATTCAACCACTCACTGCGCGCGGATCTCTCCTCTTTGCCGTAATGCGCCAGCCGCGCAGATGTTATCATAAAATTATTATAACATGCCTGTCCGTCTTTGCAATTGCACAGTGTAAATTCTTGCGGGAATGCAAATGCACAACGCCGCCCGCTTTCCGCTGCCAGCCGTGACGGAACCCCCCCGAAAATGAATCCCGCGCTTCGGCCCGCTTCAGCCTTCCTCATACCGCCAGATCACCTGGCGGATGACCGGCGTCGTATAGCGGCGGACCGGCCTTTCGGGATCCGCAAAGCCGTAGAACGTCTGGTTCGCCGGATAATCGTCGGAGGCGTAGTAGACGGTCAGGATGCTGCCGTCCTTAAGCGCCACCGAGCACGGATACCCGATGTCCCCGTATTCCGTTTCCACCTCTGTAATGACGTTTTCCACGTCCCAGGTCTTCCCCCGGTCGCGGCTGAACGCCGCCCGGATCGAAAACGGACGCTGCCGGTGCCCGTAGACGCTGATCAGGGTACCGTCCGCGCAGATCAGGTGCGGCGGCGAGCCGCCCTCGTCGGAAATGCCGATGCTGTGCGGCTTCGTGAACGTCCGTCCGCCGTCATATGATTCGCTCTGGTACGTCGTGAAGATCCGCGGCTGTCCCGGAAGGTTCTCCATGCGGATATGGACGAGGATCGTCCCGTCGTCAAGAACGATGGCGTGAGGCTCGTCGCTGACGAGCCCTTCCACCGCAGGAATATCGCAAAGATACTCGCAGCTGCCGTCCTGCCGGATCTTATAGCAGGCAAGACCGCCCCGGCTGTCATTCCGGATCAGGTTGCCGACCCAGAAAAACGTGCCGTCCGGAAGGAGCGCCGGGCCGTGCGGGTTTGTGACCGGCACATACCGGATCTCCCCGAAGGTAAGTCCGTTGTTGTGACTTATCCGGTAATAGGAGCCGCTGTATCTTTCCGGATCCTGCTTTTTCTCCATCATGGCGTAATACGCTTCATAGTACGCCCCGGCTTCCTTTTCCTGCGTGCAGCCGTTCATCGCGTCGTACGCCCGGAGCCCGTTATTGAAGCTCGTGACCATGACGCTGCTTTCTCCGAACGGAACGATCCCGCTGTCCCGGTCGTCGAGCGGCGTATCGATGACGATCGCCGGAATGCTCCAGGTCTTTCCCTCGTCGGGACTTACGGACATGACGACCTTCCCGAACGGGCACAGATGATTGATCCGGAACCCGGACGCCGTCGCGGCAAGATATCCGTTCCGAAGACGCGCCACCGACGGCCAGGCAATGAAGTTGTGCACGCCGTCGCGATTCGTAATGATGGACCGTACCGATAAGGCTTCTATTTTCATAAACCCCTTCCTTTCCTCTTTCCGGTGCGGTTCCTTACTTCGCCGCGCTGCGGAAGAAATCCACGATCCGGTCGTACTGGTCGTTGCGCTCCGCGACTTCTCCTGTCGCCCCGACGACGAAAATGACGCGCAGATCGTCCCGGATCAGCGGCAGAAGGCGCGTCAGGTCCTCGCCCGGGAAGATCGTTACGAGCTGGATCGTACCTGTCCCGGCAAATGCGTTCGCCAGCGCCGCCGCGTCGTTCGGCTCGAAATCCGAGATCTTGTAATTGACCATCCACATTCCGTCGGAACGGACAAGGTCTGGTATGCTGTTCGTAAACACGCCGCAGGAATGCAGGGCGATCCCGCCGAAGCGCCGGGCAAGGATGTCGTTGTACTTACGCGCGCTGTCGACCCAGCATTTCGGGGACAGCACTGCAAGGTTGTCGTCGGAAAGGGAGATCCCCGGGAGGGTGATATCCGAGGGGAAGGTGTGGCCCGGACGCGCAAGATTCTTCTCCCCGATCAGTTCCATCTGCAGTTCCGTAAAGTCTCCGATCGTCTTCGTGACCTTCATCATGAAGTCGTCGATCGATTCCATATCGTCTACCGCCGCCATAAAGAGTTCGACCGGGTCGAGGATCAGCGACGCCGTGTCGTTCGGGCTCTGGGTGTCGGTCAGCACGATCGGGATCTGGTCGTGCGTCTGCTCCCGGAAATACCGGATATAGTCGGCGACCGCCTGCATCAGTTCGCATTCTCCGAGCTTCGGAAGCGGCACATTCTCCACTTCTTCGACACTCGCATAGACCGGCAGAGTCTGCACCGCGCTGTGGTTGTAATACCGGAGCTTCGCGCCGAACGCGTTCGCGTAAACGCCGACCCCGCACCACGGTTCCAGATAGCTGACCAGGTAATCGCCGTGAAGATCCATCTTTTCCGTCAGGAGATCGAGCTGCGCCTCAAGCGACGTTTCCTTGTGATTCGCAAGTTCCGCGTACACTTTCCCGCAGGCGTCCTGCATGAAAAGCGGCCCCTTCCAGTCTCCCCGGACGAATTTCCGGAGATTCTCCTGCATCGGGTCGAAGACCTTGTGGTAACGGTCGTAGTTGAAATCCTTCGCGAGCATATCCGATCCCTCCTCTTCTCCGGGCGTCTATTCTTCAAACAGCATGTGTTCCACAAAGAGTTCATTGAACAGCGGGTTGCCGCCGAGATCCACGTGTACGGCCTTCGCTGCGATCTCTTTGGAAAATGAGACCGCTTCCCCATAAAGCAGCATTTCCGAAGCGCCGGCGAGCGCCGCGTTCCCGAGAATCACGACGCGCCCGGCAAGGGGCGGCGGAATGAGCCCGATCGC
>JAFOIS010000024.1 GCA_017420605.1 Lachnospiraceae bacterium
AAAAGTAAAAAATCTCACTTTACGGAATAGAAGGAGGAAATTATCATGAGCAAGATCATCGGTATCGATCTGGGTACTACAAACAGCTGTGTAGCAGTTATGGAAGGCGGACAGCCGGTCGTTATCCCGAACGCGGAAGGTTCGAGGACCACGCCGTCGGTCGTGGCTTTCACCAAGAACGGCGAACGTCTCGTCGGCGAGCCGGCAAAGCGCCAGGCCGTCACGAACGTGGATAAGACGATCTCTTCGATCAAGCGCGATATGGGCACCGACAGACGCCGCAATATCGACGGCAAGGCCTACACGCCGCAGGAGATCTCGGCAATGATCCTGCAGAAGCTGAAAGCGGACGCGGAGAATTACCTGGGCGAGAAGGTCACGGAAGCCGTTATCACGGTGCCGGCGTACTTCAACGACGCGCAGCGCCAGGCGACGAAGGATGCGGGCAAGATCGCGGGCCTCGAAGTCAAGCGTATCATCAATGAACCGACGGCGGCGGCGTTGGCGTACGGCCTGGACAATGAAAGAGACCAGAAGATCATGGTCTACGACCTCGGCGGCGGCACGTTCGACGTTTCGATCATCGAGATCGGCGACGGCGTTCTGGAAGTCCTTGCGGTCAACGGCGATTCGCACCTGGGCGGCGACGATTTCGATAATGTGATCGCGAAGTACATGATCGACGATTTCAAGGCCAAGGAAGGCGTTGATCTTTCGAACGACAGAATGGCGATGCAGCGTATCCGTGAAGCGGCGGAGAAGGCCAAGAAGGAACTGTCCACCGCGACCACGACCAACATCAACCTGCCGTTCATTACCGCGACGAGCGAAGGCCCGAAGCACTTCGACATGGATCTGAGCCGCGCGAAGTTCGACGAGCTGACTCATTTCCTGGTCGAGAAGACCGTGGATCCGGTCAACAAGGCGATGGCGGATGCCGGCCTCGTCCCGTCGGATCTGAGCAAGGTCCTGCTTGTCGGCGGATCGACCCGTATCCCGGCCGTACAGGAACGCGTCCGTACGCTGACCGGTCATGAACCGAGCAAGCAGCTCAACCCGGACGAATGCGTCGCGCTCGGCGCCTCCATCCAGGGCGGCAAGCTTGCGGGCGACAAGGCAGCCGGCGACATCCTGCTGCTCGACGTGACCCCGCTTTCGCTCTCCATCGAGACGATGGGCGGCATCGCGACGCGCCTCATTGAGCGCAATACGACGATCCCGACCAAGAAGAGCCAGGTATTCTCGACCGCGGCCGACAACCAGACCGCCATGGACATCAACGTCCTGCAGGGCGAGCGTCAGTTCGCGCGGGACAACAAGTCCCTCGGCCAGTTCCGTCTGGACGGCATCCCGCCCGCACGCCGCGGCGTTCCGCAGATCGAAGTCACCTTCGATATCGACGCGAACGGCATCGTGAACGTGTCCGCGAAGGATCTGGGCACCGGCAAGGAACAGCACATCACCATCACCGCGAGCTCCAATATGTCGGATGCGGATATCGACCGCGCCGTCAAGGAAGCGCAGCGCTTCGAGGCGGAAGACAAGAAGCGTAAGGAAGGCGTCGACGCGAAGAACGACGCGGATTCGATCGTTTTCCAGACGGAGAACGCGCTCCGCGAAGTGGGCGACAAGCTCGATCCGGCAGACAAGGCCGCGGTGGAAGCGGATATCGAAAGCCTGAAGAACACGATCAAGAGCATCGGCGACGGTGCGCCGACGCATGCGCAGGTCGATGAACTCAAGGCAGGCAAGGAGAAACTCCTTGACAGCGCGCAGAAGGTCTTCGCGAAGATGTACGAGAAGACGCAGGGCGCGCAGGGCGGCCCGCAGCAGGGCGGCTTCCAGGGCGGTCCGCAGGGCGGCTTCGGCGGTCAGGGCGGATACGGCGGTCCGCAGGGCGGCTTCGGCGGCCAGGGCGGATACGGCGGCCCGCAGGGCGGCGGCAATGACGACGTCGTCGACGCGGATTACAAGGAAGTATAAGCAGATTCAAACAACGATGATGAACCGGCGCGTGGGGGAAGACCTCCCCTGCGCGCGTTGGCGTAAGGAAAAGCAATGGCTGAAAAACGCGACTATTACGAGGTGCTCGGCGTAGACAGGAACGCGGACGAAGCGGCGCTCAAGCATGCCTACCGTGCCCTCGCCAAAAAATATCATCCGGATACCAATCCGGGCGACGCCGCCGCGGCGGAAAAGTTCAAGGAGGCGTCCGAAGCCTACAGTGTGCTCTCGGATCCCGAAAAGAGGGCCCAGTATGACCAGTTCGGCCATGCGGCCTTCGAACAGGGCGGCGGAGGCGGCTACGGCGGTTTCGATTTCACCAATATGGGCGATATCTTCAGCGAGTTCGGCTTCGGCAGCTTCTCGGATCTTTTCGGCGGCGGAAGCGGGAGCTCTTCGGGACCGATGCGCGGCGCGAACCTTCGTGCGAGCGTGAGTATTTCCTTCGAGGAAGCGATCCGCGGGTGCGAAAAAGAACTGGAGATCAACCTCAAGGACGTCTGTCCGACCTGCGGCGGTAACGGCGCGAAGCCCGGCACGAAGCCGGAGACCTGCCCCAAATGCCGCGGGACCGGCCGCGTCGTCGTACGGCGCCAGTCCATGTTCGGCATGATGCAGACGGAGCAGGACTGCCCGGACTGCAACGGTACCGGCAAGATCATCCGCGAAAAATGCACGAACTGCCGCGGTACGGGATATATTACGAAGCGGACCCGTATTTCCGTGTCCATCCCGGCCGGGATCGACAACGGTATGAGCGTCAGGATCCGGGATAAGGGCGAGCCGGGAACCGGCGGCGGCCCGCGCGGCGACCTGCTCGTCGAGGTACGCGTGGCCCGTCATCCGATCTTCCAGCGGGAGGATACCGACATTTTCTCGACCGCGCCGATCAGCTTCGCGCAGGCTGCGCTCGGCGGAACGATCCGCATCAAGACGGTGGACGGCGACGTCGAATACGAGGTCAAGCCCGGCACCCAGACCGACACGAGGATCCGGCTCAGGGGCAAGGGCGTTCCGTCGCTTCGGAACAAGAACGTCCGCGGCGACCATTACGTAACGCTGGTGGTGGAAGTGCCGACGAAGCTTTCGCGGGAGGCGAAAAAAGCGCTCCAGCATTTTGACGAAGTGATGCAGAAATAAGAAAACGGAAAGGCGGCCGGCGGCCGCCTTTTTGCGCAGGCGGACTCCGGGCAGGCCCGGTAAGGCCGCATGTAAGGCAGGAGAAGGCAATGATCTGGAATAAATATACGATCGTTACGACGGAAGAAGCGGAGGACGCGGTCGCGGAAATGCTCGGCGCGCTCGGGATCGACAGCATTGAGATCGAAGACCGGACGGTACCGGCCCCGGAGGAACAGGGAGGCCTGTTCGGCGACGTCGTGCCGGACATGGGGCCGGATGACGGCAGCGCGAGGATCACGTTCTATACGGAAGAAGGGGAGGACGGAGAGGAACTCCTTGCAAAAGTCCGGGAGGGCCTTGAAGGACTCCGGGAATGGCTCAGGATCGGAAGCGGAACGATCGAAAAAGACAGCACGAAGAGCGAAGACTGGGAGAATACCTGGAAGCAGTACTTTCATACGTTCTTCGTGGATGATATCCGGATCGTGCCGTCCTGGGAAGAGACGGACGAAGAAGCGGGGCAGGAGCCGGAAGGCGCCGCGGAGGGCGCCATGACGCTCCGGATCGATCCCGGCACGGCGTTCGGCACCGGAAGCCATGAATCGACGCAGCTCGCGATCCGCGGCCTCAGGCGGTATCTTACGGAAGGCATGAAGGTCCTCGACGTCGGGGCGGGCTCCGGCATTCTCGGGATCGTCGCCATCAAGAGCGGCGCGTCGTTTGTTTATGCAACGGATATCGATCCCGTCGCGTTTCCGGCGATGGAAGAGAATCTTGCAAAGAACGGGATCGATCCAGAACGGCATATCACGCGTCTTGCCAATCTGATCACGGATCCCGCGGCGGAGCGGGAAGCCCTGTCGGCCGCACCGGGGGGCTATGATCTTGTCACGGCGAATATCATCGCCGAGATCCTTGCGGAACTGACGCCGCATATCCCGGCGCTCCTCCGGAAGGGCGGCATTTACGTAACGTCCGGGATCCTTGCGGAGAAGGAGGCGCTCGTCCGGAAGGCGGTCGAAGAGGCCGGCCTGACTTATCTGGAGACCCGGTATCAGGGAGAATGGTGTTCCGTCGTCGCGCGGAAATGACCCGGCGAAAACCGGTGTGATGCGGCGAAATGACGCGCCGCGATTATGCATCTTTTCACACAAGCCGCGCATAACGGGATTCATTTATACATTTTTATGCATTTTCACAAGAAACCTGCCGCTTTGGCAGGTTTTTTTCTAATATCACGCAACAAGTTTTTTGTTGTAAACGTGACAACATACTCGTATAATGTTCCCAAAATAATAAGAATCAGGGGCAGAGTGCCTTCCGGAAGAGATCCGGGGACGCTTCGCCTGAGCCGGGGCAGAGGTTGCCGGCTGCAATTCAGGTATGAAATGGAGGCACATTATGGAGTATGTTGATCGGGTCCTGGAATCCTTAAAAGAACGGAATGCGAGTGAACCGGAGTTCATCCAGGCAGCGACGGAGGTGCTGAATACCCTGCGTCCGGTCGTGGCGCTTCACCCGGAATATGAAAAGGCAAAGCTGCTCGAGCGGCTGGTCGAACCGGAACGTACGGTGATCTTCCGTGTTCCGTGGATCGATGACAAGGGTGAACTGCAGATCAACCGCGGCTACCGTATCCAGTTTAACAGCGCGATCGGCCCGTACAAGGGCGGACTGCGTTTTCATCCGAGCGTCTATCTCGGGATCCTCAAGTTCCTCGGCTTTGAGCAGATCTTCAAGAACTCTCTGACCGGCCTGCCGATCGGCGGCGCGAAGGGCGGCAGCGATTTCGACCCCAAGGGAAAATCCGACGCGGAAGTCATGCGGTTCTGCCAGAGCTTCATGACCGAGCTTTACAAATACATTTCGGACGACATCGACGTCCCGGCGGGCGACATCGGTGTCGGCGGACGCGAGATCGGCTATCTGTTCGGACAGTATAAGCGTATCACCGGCTGCTATCACGGCGTTCTGACCGGCAAGGGTCTTCCCTACGGCGGCTCGCTTGCGCGTACGGAAGCGACGGGCTTCGGCCTCGTCTATATCGCGTCTGAAGCGCTGGCAACGAAGAACGACAGCTTCGAAGGCAAGACCGTCCTCGTCTCCGGCTCCGGAAACGTCGCGATCTACGCCGTCGAAAAGGCGAAGTCGCTCGGCGCGAAGGTCGTCGCGATGAGCGATTCCAACGGTTATATCTATGATAAGAACGGCGTGGACATCGCGCTCATCCATGAGATCAAGGAAGGCCGCCGCGGCC